>JAZGCZ010000213.1:0-9952 GCA_036477195.1 Anaerolineales bacterium
GTGTTCAGGCGGCACTGCGAAGTGCTCGGCGAGCGACTCCCGTAGGATCGTGCTTTCTGGATCGGGATAGATGTTCGGAAAGGAGAGGGTGCCCAGCGCCTGCCAAACTGCCGGAAGGGGTCCGTAAAGGTTCTCGTTCCCGTCCAACTTGACAATGGCCGCTGGAGATCGTCCCAGACGCCTGGAAAGCACCTCAAAGGGCAGAATGGGCTCATAGGCCTTCATGGACCGCACCTGGGGGCGGATGCCTTGAGTAGCGTCAAACATCCTGGTCTTCCAAACGGAGCTCGGCTGCGGCAGCGTGGGCGGTGAGGGTTTCGGCCCGGGCCAGTTCGGCGGCCAGGCCGCTCAGGGTCGCGCTGGTTTCTCTGTCGAACTCAAACCAGCTTGTGATCTTGACAAAATCGTCCACGTTTAGTGGCGAGGCGAATCGGGCCGTGCCCTCAGTGGGCATAATGTGACTGGGTCCGGCGATGTAGTCCCCAAGCACCTCGAAAGACCGCTCACCCAGGAAGATCCCGCCGGCGTTGTGGATGCGGTCAGCCAATAACCCGGGTTCTTCGACTGAGAGGCATAAGTGTTCCGGCGCGTAGTCGTCGGCTATAGAGGCGGCAGTCTCAAGGTCCTGGGTCAAAACGATCCCGCCCCGCAGGGACAGGGACTGTGCGATGATCTCCGAACGCGAAAGATGCTCGATTTGACGAGCGACTTCCGCCTGGACCGAGTGGGCCAGAGAGCGATCGGGTGTAATCAAGATTGCACTGGCCATCGGGTCGTGTTCGGCTTGAGCCATGAGGTCCGCTGCCAGCCAAGTCGGATTTGCCGTGGCATCGGCGATCACCAACGTCTCGGTCGGCCCGGCAAGCCCATCTATGCCAATCACCCCGTACAGTTGCTGCTTGGCCATGGTGACGAATAGGTTGCCAGCGCCAACGACCTTATCGACCCGCGGGACGCTTTCGGTTCCGAAAGCCATGGCGGCAATAGCTTGCGCCCCGCCGATCTGATATATCGTCTCCAAACCGCAAATATGCGCCGCGGCCAGAATCCCCTCGTGCGGCCGGGGAGGGCTGCAAACGACCAGCTGCTCTACGCCTGCCACTTGGGCGGGAATCACCGTCATCATTAGTGAGGAGGGCAACGGGGCAGATCCTCCGGGTGCATAAATGCCTACGCGGCGGATTGGAGTATGGCGCTGCCCCAGCTTGCCTCCAAGATCTTCTGTGGACCATGATCGAAGCGGCTGACGCTCGTGAAAGGCTCGGATGCGCTTTGCCGCTTCCTGCATCGCTTCCTGAAGCGCAGCCGGCAATCGCCGGTAAGCTTCCGTGAGAGCTGCCTGCGGAATTCGCAGATCGGCCAACTCGACCTGGTCTAGGGTCTTACTCCAATGCTTCAGTGCCTCGTCGCCCTCGTCGCGTACGGACGCCAGAATTCGGGTGACGGCCTCTTCAGGGCTGACGCCCTGACCGAAGATCCGACCTAAACTCTCCAGCGCCGCAGAGTGGATCGGCCCCTGGCCGACCGGTCCACGGCGAAGGATTGTCTGACTGGCGGTTTTGACGTCGTAGATCCTTAGCATCTTGGTCGGCCTTCTCCTGCTCGTGGAGGTTGCATCTGGCTCAGTCTCACCGCTGATCAATCCTGCAATGCGTCCAACATTGCTTGGCACTCGGCGGGCTCTTCCTCGAAGATATATGTCACAGGCGTTACAACGACGCCGCTGCCACCGACGCTGCGCAACTCGGAGATGGCCTGCCCCAGCAGGTCTCTCTGGACGATAATGTGGGTTGCGTACCAGCTATCCCCCCGAGGCGTGATGACGGGAGAGATGGTCGGTCCCTGCAAGCCACCGATCACTGACTTGCTAAACATCCTTTCGGCGATGGCGCGCGGCGACTTGCCACGCATATTCACGTAAATCGCTACGTTCTCAGTGGCCCGCAGGTGAGCAACGATGAACTCCAACAACTCCCGGGCCATGACCAGCACCTCCGGGCGCGCTTTGAGTGTGCTGCGATTCGCGATTAGACAAGCTTGGGAGCGGAGGATCTGGCCGTCTTTGAGGGTAGTGAGCCGGTTATCCCGTAAGGTCGTGCCGGTGGAGACCAGATCGACGATTAGATCCGCATAGCCGATTGCCGGCGCGACCTCTAGTGTGCCTTCGGCCTCGATCAGGCGCGTGTCCTCCAGACCGTGCTGTCTGAAAAATTCTGCGGTCAAGTTTGGGAATTTGGTGCCCACTCGTAGAGGCCGCGCCAGCCTGGCTCGCAGCACGGCAAGGTCAGCCATCCGTTGAGTGTTCTCTAGCGCTTCCGGCACAATGACGTTGAGCGAGCACTCACCGAACCCCAATTCCTTGTTGAGTGGAAGGATCTCCGCATTCCCCGCCCCGTATTCCGAGACGACATCCCAGCCTGTGATCCCGAAATCAACACTCCCATCCCGCACACTTACGACGATGTCCTTGACCCGCTGGAATAGCACTGCCAGACCGGGCATTGCGGGAATAGTGGCCTCGAACTGGCGGGGATTGGGTTTATGGACACGCAAGCCGGCCTCAGCCAGGAAACTCAGCCCCCCATCGGCTAGGCGGCCCTTGCTGGGAAGAGCGAGGCGTACGTCTTTGCGGTCGAACCTCATGTGACCTCCAAAAAAAAACCCTCCCCGGTCAGGGAGGGTTTCAACTGCATAAAGAAGAAAGTTACAGGCTGCCTACGACGGCCCCGACCGGGTGAGAATCCTAGAGAAGGCGTGATGATGGGGTGTGAATAAGCAACGAGCAGCTTGCATTATGAGACTCATTCTAGCACAGAAGACCCAACAAGACGCACCCATCTCACCGATCAATCCCGACCCTTGCGCAGATCGTCGCCTCTTAGGTTTGCCAATATCGAGATGGTTAAGTCCCTCGCCTCACCTTCGGGCTCGGAGACGCCGACCCGCTAAGTGGTCTCGCTCCCGGCCCGATCTTCATTCCAGGAGATGACCGCCTGCAAGCCCATCAGGTAACCCTGCCAACCCAGACCTGAGATGACTCCTCGGCAAGCCGCGGCGGTGAGAGAGCGGCGGCGGAAATGCTCGCGCGCATAGATGTTGGATAGGTGAACTTCGATCACGGGATAATTAACTGCTGAGATGGCATCCCTAAGTGAAACAGAGCTATGTGACAAACCGCCCGGATTGATGACTCCGCCGATCGCCCACTCGCGGGCCGCATGCAACTCATCGATCAATACGCCCTCGTGATTGGATTGAACGGTTGTGATCTGCACGCCGAGCCGCTCACCTTCCGTCTCGATGTGATCATCCAGCTCCGCCAAGGTCAGAGTGCCGTAAACTTCCGGCTCACGCTCGCCGAGCAGGTTCAAATTGGGACCATGCAGAACCAGGATCCGGTTCATCCCGTCTCCCTCAATCCATCTACAACGTCTCGGATCAGCGCCTCCGGCGCCTCGATCCCGGTCTCGACTTGACCGGGTCGTACCGGAATTACAAATTGGGATCGTCCGTCTCTGCTCTTCTTATCCACCTTCATAGAGTCAAGGATTCGTTCGGTGTTTAAACCTGAATAGCTCATCGGCAGACCAAAGCGAAGGAGCACATGCTGAACCCGGTCCAGCAGATCCTCCTCACAGCGATTGAGTGCAGATGCAAGCCGAGTCGCTCCTACTAAACCAATTGAGACAGCCTGACCGTGGGGCAGACTATAGCCGCTAGCGGCCTCAAGCCCGTGGGCAAAGGTATGACCCAGGTTGAGCGCCGCTCGTCCTGCGCGCTCATGTGGATCCTCATCCACAATCGACAGCTTGATCTCCATAGCACGCTGAATCCAACTACGGTTAATCCATGGCGGTCCCGAGTCCATCCGCGTGAACAGATCTGCGTCACCAATCAACGCGGCTTTGATCATCTCCGCCAGACCGGTGTGAGTGCCTCCCTCCGGTAGGGTGGCGAGCGTCGTCAGGTCAGCCAATACGATGCTGGGGGCATGGAAGGCGCCAATCAGGTTCTTGCCGCCCTCGAGATTGATTCCTACCTTTCCCCCTAAGCTGGCGTCGACGGTAGCCAGCAAAGTCGTAGGCAGGGCAGCCCACCTTATCCCTCGCATGTAAGTCGCGGCCGCAAATCCGGCCAAATCCAGCAAGACTCCACCACCCAAAGCTATAACCGTGCCGCTACGATCCAAGTGGTCTTCGATGAATGCCGCATACAGCTCCGAGAGCGTCTCCTGAGACTTGTGCTCTTCCCCGGCCGGCACCGTGACAAAGGAGCACTCCAGTGAACTGCGTGTGATTTCCTCGTACAGTGGAGCCACGTTTGAATCTGAGACGACCACAAAGGGCGGGGAAAGCTGGGCTTGCTCCAACCAAGCGGATAGATTCGTGATCAATCCCTCACCCAAAACAACTTCGTAGCCTGGGCGAGGACGCTGGGCGGTCATTCTTACGGTCCGCCTCGACGACGGGTAATCAGCGATTCGGTCTGCGACCTGCTTTACAGTGAGGGCCGTGGTATCTACCTGAACCGGGATGGAATCATACGTGTCCTGTCGCGCATCCAACAATGTTTTGAGGCTCTGGCTCCGGCCTTCGCCTGCCAGGAGTGGACGCGACCCATCGCTGCCCAGCCTAACCAATAGCGCTTCCGGCTCGGCCGTGAGGCATACGAGTGAGCCACCGGCTTCCATCAGGGCGCGAGTCCCTTCGTCCTCCAGGGCGCCTGCTCCGCAGGCGATCACAAGGCCTGCCGGCTCTGCCACCTGTCGGCAGACCTCGGTCTCCATTCGGCGAAAAGCGGGCTCACCATCTTCTTCAAAGATCTGGTGAATCGACTTGCCTGCCATCCGCTCCACAATGGTGTCGGTGTCTACGAATTCGCGATCCAGGCGCTCTCCCAGCAGCTGTCCGACAGCTGACTTGCCGGCGCCGGGAGGGCCGGTAAGCACTATATTCGGCGGCCTCAAATGGAGCTGCCCTTCGGCCACGCCGCTAATGCCAGAAGATGGTTGGCTCATTGCTCATCACGAAATCTTCCAGGTGACCCAGCGGCAGCTGATCGAATCGCTGCTTCATTTCCGAAATCGTATCGCCGCCGAGCTTTGCGAGTAGGGCTTCTGCAAGCACGATGCAAAGCATGGCCTCTCCCACCACGGCGGCGCGGGGAACAGAACAGAAATCAGAGCGCTCGTAGCGAGTTTCCGCTGCCTCACCGGAGGCCAGGTCCACGGAGGCGCGGGGAGTCAGAGTGGTCGAGATGGGTTTCATTGCAACCCGAAGGATGAGCGGATCGCCGGTTGTGATTCCGCCCTCCAGACCACCCGCACGGTTGCTCCGCCGCCGAATTTGTCCGTCCACCGAATCAAACTCATCGTGGACCTCGGTGCCGCGCAAACGAGCGTTTTGGAAGCCCTGGCCGATCTCAACACCTTTCATAGCATGGATGCTCATCATGGCCGCCGCCACACGCGCCCCTAAGCGTCGATTCCAATGCACGTGGCTGCCCAATCCAGGAGGTAGATTTAAAGCAACCACCTCAAACACGCCGCCAAGGGTATCTTTGGCCTGCATGGCGGCCCGGATCTCGTCATGCATGGCCTTGCTACCGGCCTTGGTTGGGCAGCGCACCTCACTACCTTCAGCGGCCTGAAAGCGTTCGTTGAAGGTTAGATCCTTTAGCTCGGCCGAGGCAGTGCCTATTTCCGTGACATAGCTCCCGACTACGATGTCGAATTCGGCGAGCAGCTTGCGACAGACGGCACCTACGGCCACTCGTGCCGCGGTCTCGCGGGCGGAGGCTCGCTCCAGGCTGAAGCGCAAGTCGCTGTAGCCATATTTCAAAGCCGCCGTGAGATCCGCGTGGCCAGGCCGCGGAATAGTCATGGGCGATATTGACTGCCCTTTCCACTTGGCGTGATCGCGATTGATGATCCGCAGACCGATGGGAGCTCCGATGGTAACTCCTGCCAATACCCCTGAGACGATCTCGGCTTCGTCCTGTTCTATAGATTTCATTCTCGGTCCGACTCCGAATCCCACCTGGCGGCGGGTGAGATCAGGAACGAGGTCGGCCTCCTTGAGCGCTAAGCCGGCAGGAATTCCCTCCAGGATAGCGAGCAATTCGGGCCCGTGCGATTCTCCAGCGGTCAGAAATCTAAGCATCTAACACCTCATCCTGAACTTTCGGTCGCTCCCGGAATCGCGATTTCACCGAGGCTTTTTCGAGCGCCTCACGCATTTGTGTTCGCGGGGCGCGCAGCCCTGTCCAAAGTTCATAAGAGAGTACCGCTTGTTCCAGAAGCATGCCGGCGCCGGATACAGCCTGGAGGCCCGCCTGCCGAGCCTGCTGCACAAGCCGAGTGTCCCTGGGGGAGTAGACCAGGTCGTAGATGAATGCGGCCGGCGGAAGTGGCACATCGGCCGGCCAAGGTGAAGTGCGGTCATTTGGCATCATGCCCAGCGGGGTTGCGTTGACAATGAGGCTGCATTGGCTGGTGGCCCTCATGAATGACTCGCCCGTCCAAGGGAGAATCGATACCTCCACCGCGTAATTTCGGCGTATTTCTTCGGCCACTCGTTCGGCGCGGGTCGCAGTTCTGGCGATGAGCAGCAGATCGAAGCCCTCTTGAGCGAGGCCGAACGACACGGCCCTTGCGCCTCCGCCGGCACCAAGGATGAGCGATCGCGCAGTTTTCGGAACCTGCCAGTGAGAGCGCAGGTCGCGCATGAATCCCAGCAAATCTGTATTGTGGCCGACCAGATGACCATCTTTGATTTGGATCGTGTTGACGGCCGAGGTCTGGACTGCAGTGGGGTGAATCTCATCGAGCAGCGGCAAAACCGCCTCTTTGTGTGGGATGGTCACATTGGCGCCCCGCCAGCCCTGCTTGCGCATGCTCGCGATGGTCACCGCGAGCTCTTCAGGAGCGACCTCCATTGCTTCGTAGCGAAAGTCCAGGCCGGCCGTCTGGAAGGCTGCGTTTTGAACAGCGGGCGAAATAGAGTGCGCTACCGGTGAACCTAGAAGTACGATCTTGCTCACCATATCTCTGCCCCGATCGAACGGATGGTCCTCTTGAAGCCGGGATACGATTCCTTGACGACCTCGGCATCCGATACGAGAGTCTCGCCGGAGGCCAGCATACCTGCGATTGACAAGGCCATGGCGACACGGTGATCTCCGTGCGAACTCACCCGAGTTCCGATGAGTGGGGTAGGCCCTTCGATGGTCAGTCCATCCAGGTTCTCCTCAATGCTGGCGCCCATTTTCCTCAATTCAGTGGTCATGACAGACAAGCGATCCGATTCTTTCAGGCGCAGTTCAGCTGCACCCCGGATCTGCGTCTCGCCCTGAGCCTGGGTGGCAGCAACCGCGAAGATCGGGATCTCATCAATCATCGAAACCACTTGCTCTCCTTGAACCTCGATCCCCTTCAATACCGAGAATGCGGCAGTCAAATTGCCCGTCGGCTCGCCGTTGTTGGCCGGGATAGCACTGGTCTCGATCGCTGCACCCATTCTCTGCAAGGTATCAAGCAGTCCCGTGCGAGTAGGGTTCAAGCCAATATTCTCTATGGTGATTTGAGAGCCTGGAGTCAGGACGGCGGCTGCCAGTGCGAAGGCAGCTGCGGAAATGTCGCCCGGGATCTTTAGCTCAAAGGGTGACAGCGGCGTCTGAATGGGTTCGAGGCTCAGGGTGTCACCTGACCTAATAACTGATACGCCCAAATGCCTGAGTAGCCTTTCGGAGTGATCGCGTGAGGCGATCGGCTCGCGGATAAGTGTGCGGCCTTGGGCGTTCAACCCCGCCAGCAAAATGGCCGATTTCACCTGGGCGGAGGCAACGGGCAATTCATACTCGATCCCATTTAGCGCGGAGCCAATGATCCTCAGTGGGGGCTCGTCGCTGCCGTTAGCCCCGGAGATCTGAGCGCCCATTCTTCTCAATGGCTCTGCGACTCGTGACATTGGCCGCCGAGAAAGCCCGTGGGAGCCGGTCAGAGTGGCCGAGACTGTCGAACCGGCCAAGGCTCCCATGAGGAAGCGCATCGTCGTGCCAGAATTGCGGCAGGCCAAAGGCCGATCAGGAGATTGCCATAGCGTCCCTTGGATCACAGTCTCCTCTTCATCAAGGTAATCGATTTCGACGCCGATTGCCTGCAAGCAGTCGCGCATTGCATCAATCACGCCCGCACGCAGCGCGCCACGGAGGCGCGTGGACCCGGCCGCCATAGCTCCCAAAAGCAGGGCACGGTGAGTGACCGACTTATCACCGGGAACATGAATCGTTCCCCTCAAGCCCTTGGCGCCCCCGGCGACTCTAAGCTCCATGAGCGGCGCTCCGTGGTTCTCTCAGCGAAACGCGCCGCCGCTGCAGGGGCTCGAGATACTCGCGCAACGGTCCGGGCTTCCCCTCGTCAATCAATCCGCGCAAGAGGTCCAACTCTGCTTGAGCGCCCGACAACGCGTTCTGCACCATATCGCGATTTGTGGTGAGTATGTCGACCATCATGGTGAGGTCGCTGGCCGCCAGCCGTGATGTGCTGAGAAACCCTGAGGCCACCATGTCCCATAACTCAGGATCCTTCCCGCCGACGGACTCAGCGGTCCCAATAAGCGCCGCGGCCAGAAGGTACGGCAGATGGCTGGCGCTGGCGAGAAGCTGATCATGCCTGGCAGCCTCCATTTGCAGCGGGGTGGCTCCGAGAGCCCTCACAATCTGTTCGGCAAGCGCCAATGAGCTCGGCGTCGATCGAGAGCTCGGAGTCAGAACGAATCGGCATCCGTCGAACAACCCACTCTCAGCCTCTGGAAAGCCCGCTCGCTCCTTGCCGCATAGCGGGTGGCCTCCCACCGCCGCGACATGATCCGGAAGTAGATCCATCGCTTCTACAATCTTGCGTTTCGTGGATCCAATGTCCATCAGAAGGCTGACAGAGGGTGGATTCGCCCGGAACACCTCAAGCAGTCCCAAGCTTTCCTTCACCGGTGTAGCCAAGACGAGCACACCCGTGTTGGTCAGCGCCGCACCCAATTCTTGGGTCGTAATTCCGGCTCTGCTGGCGAGTTTGATGGTGTTTGGATCAGAGTCGACACCCACGAGCCTTTTGCAGCGCTGCTGAAGACGGAGCGCCATCGATCCGCCCATTAGACCAAGGCCGACGATCGTTATGCGGGCGTTTTCGAGCTCCATTCCACCTCTAACAATTCCCTTCCCACAGCCCGGGCAACCTGGCGAACCTGTCTGACCATGTCTGCAAATCGTTCCGGCCGCAGACTCTGGGCGCCGTCCGATAATGCCTCTTCCGGCCTGGGATGAACCTCCACGAGCAAACCATCCGCTCCAGCAGCCACCCCGGCCCGCGCCACCGCTGATACATATTCCCACTTTCCGGTGCTATGGCTGGGGTCCAGAATCACAGGTAAGTGCGAGAGTTCCCTTACGACCGGAATAGCGTTGATATCGGTCGTATATCGCGTGTAGCTCTCAAAAGATCGGATCCCTCGCTCGCAAAGGACGATGCGCTCATTTCCAACAGACAGCAAGTATTCAGCCGACATCAGCCATTCCTCGACGGTCGCCATTAACCCTCGTTTGAGCAGCACTGGGCGTCCCGACCGGCCGGCAGCACGCAACAGCTCGTAATTCTGCATGTTGCGAGCCCCAAGTTGGATGATGTCCGCGTACTCGGCAACCAGTGGGACTTGCTCTGGCGACATGGCTTCTGTAATCACTTTCAGGCCTGTCTCGAGCCGCGCTTCTGCCAAGAGCTTCAGCCCGCTTACGCCAAGACCCTGAAAGCTATACGGCGAAGTGCGAGGCTTAAATGCGCCACCCCGCAGAATTGTGGCCCCAGCCTCCCGAACGGCATGGGCGGTCTCCAGCAGCTGATCTCGATCTTCGACCGAACAGGGTCCGGCCATGATCACGATCTCATTTCCACCGATGGTCA
>JAZGCZ010000214.1:0-2931 GCA_036477195.1 Anaerolineales bacterium
AGGACTCCCCCTGATCGGCGCAGCTGGGCCGAACCCACAAGTTTCTTCCCCGCAACCGTAATTTCGAAAGCCCCCGGATTTTGGAAGCACACTGGGCCACCATTACTTGGGACCGGCGTTTCTGCGATGTTCAGCTGTGGCTCCAGGCCCATTCTCTCCAGACCGGCGATCAAGGCCAGACTGATTTGTTTATAGCTCGGCAGAACTCCGTGTACAAAGAGCGGGTGCTCGGCCGGTGCGGTAATTGAGTAGGTGATCTCATCGGTGTGCAGGATAGCTTTTCCCCCCGTCGGCCGCCGAACTAAATCCCAACCCATTTCCTCAATTGCGGCCTGATCGACATCATCCACTGATTGCGCATAGCCAAGGGAGAGGCAAGGCGGATCCCAGGCGTAGAAACGCAGAGTGGGAGGGGCTTGATCATTTCGAACCGCTTCGAGGATGGCTTCGTCTAAAGCCATATTCATTGGCCCCGAGGTGGGATCAGAGAGAATGAGGCGCCAATTTGAGTCGGACACGCCGCGATTATACCTATCGGCCTTGCTGCGGACCGGATTCGGCCTCCCATGGTAGACTTTCGCGCCGAACATGAGATTTGCCCTCAATCTGCTAGGTATTGCCCTAATTGCGGCCAGCCTATGGGCATGCTCCGAGGCCGAGCCAATTCCAACCCTCGAACCCGTAATAGCAGATAGCGGGCCGACCCCAGCGCCAACGCCTGATCTGCAGCCTGCGAGCATTATGACGGGATCGGTTAGCTTATGGGTGACCTGGAAGCCTGAAGGCGTTCGAGCACTCAATCAGCTGATCGAGACCTTCCAATCCCGCAATCCCGAAATCGCATTCGCGCTTTCATACGTACCGGCCGATGAACTTCGCGCAGCAATCGACGAGACTGGAAGCCTTCCCTCTCTTATCCTGGCGCCGTCGACATGGGCTGCGGATCTCTTTGAGTCCGGAATAACGCAAGACCTCTCGAACCAACCAACAGATGAGTTTCGCGTGCTGATCCATCCGTTGCCATGGGCTCAGGCAACCTACGGCGGGCAGGTATTGGGCATCCCTGTTCAAATGCATGGAAACGTGCTTTATCGAAATCGCGAGCTGGCGCCGATTCCGGCCGGCACACTAGAGGGATTAGTGCAGGCAGATGAGGCGCTTCGAGGAACGTTCAATGAGGGGGTCGCCCAGGATTATGGATTCCCGATCGTTGCTCCGTTCGCAGCAAGCTGTGGCGGGCAGCTGATGCTGGACGGGTCCGCACCGGATCTGGAGGGTCCGGTGGCGCGTTGCTGGCTGGAATTGCTCCGTGATCTGGCTCCTGCTGGCCCAGTGGTTTTCAATTCAGATGAAGATCGTGAGCTCTTTGAGGCAGGCCAAGCCGGTTGGCTCATTGAGAGCACGGAGATATTTCATCAGTTAAGCGAGGCGTTTGGGGAAGGGGGGCTTACCATCGACCGATGGCCTGTGAACCAGAAAACAGGGGATTCGTTGGCCGGCTATGTATGGACGGAAAATATCTACTTCTCATCTGAGCTCGAACCGGAGGATTTCGATCCTGCCTGGGAATTTGTTGGATTTCTGCTGTCAGAAGAATCCCAGCTTGCCCTGAGCAACCCCAATGGTGCTGCCCACATCCCTGTACACATTTCAGCTCCGCCTCTTCCAGGTCACGTCGGGCAGATGCACTCTGCGCTGTTGCAAGGTACGGCGCTCCCCACTTCAAATCCTCGGCCGGAATATATGGAAGTGCTCGAACGAGCTGCTCGAGCAGTCTCAGTGCTTGGGACTCCGGTTGAATTGGCGCTGCAGCGAGCGATTGCCGAGCTCGCGGCGGTGCCAGATGTATAATCCTCGGCCGACATTGGATAGCAACAGAAGATCAACAGCGGAAGAGCAACCGTAAAGTGCACTTGATTCTTTCACACGAGCACGCGGATTTCGACGCCGTCGCCTCCATCTATGCAGCATCATTGCTGTATCCAGAGGCCACGCCGGTTCTGCCCCTGCGGCTAAATCGAAACGTCCGTGGTTTTTTCACCCTGTACGGAGAAAACTTCCTGTTCAGCGAGCAGCAAGAGCTGAAAATCAAAAGCATCCGCCAATTGACAGTCGTTGATTCCCAGAATCCAGTCACCTTGAAGGGCTTCGGTCCCAATACGCAGGTCACTGTGATCGACCATCATCCTCTTGAGCCCGATCTGAGCCCAAGCTGGGATCTTCAAGTCGAGAAGGTTGGAGCCACGACGACTCTGTTAGTAGAGAACCTGAAAGAGCGGGGCATAGATCTGTCCGGCCCTCCCGCCACGCTCATGTTGCTCGGGATCTATGAAGACACAGGATCGCTCAGCTACCCGGGTACGACGCCTCGGGATGTTCGCGCCGCTGCCTGGCTGCTTGAGCAAGGGGCGAGCCTTGTTATCGCGGCCGATTTCCTCCATCAGCCCCTTTCCACTGAGCAGCAGACCCTGTTTGAGCAGCTCTTGGAGAGCGCAGTCGTAAGCACGATCCAGGGACATGAAATCGTGATTGCCAAAGCACAAGCGGGCGGAACTACGGATGAAATATCCACTTTGGCCCACAAACTTGGCGATGTTTATGATGTATCCGCGCTGTTCCTTATCGTTGGCCTTAACGGCCGCGTGCAATTGGTGACCCGCTCCTATGCGGAGTCAATCGATGTAGGGGGAATTGCGGAGCGCCTCGGCGGCGGTGGACATGCAAGAGCCGCCGCGGCACTGATCAAGGACTCAACGGTGGGGGAGGTCGAGAAAATACTGATCGCGCGGCTTGAAGAGGCGGTGGAGCCCGCTAGCACAGTGGGTGAAATCATGTCACGCGGCCCGCAATTGCTGGACTCGGCAGATACCGTAGCGGAGGCAGCCGAAAGGATGCAGCGATACGGCCATGAGGGCTATCCGGTTACCGACC
>JAZGCZ010000215.1:0-5596 GCA_036477195.1 Anaerolineales bacterium
TTACCGGCAGGAACTTGCCGCTTTTATCCTAGCTGCTCACATTACGGCTATCAGGCGATTGTCAAACACGGCCTGGTCAAAGGCTCTGGACTGGCAGTTTGGAGGGTCGCACGCTGCCAGCCGTTCAGTAAAGGCGGCTACGACCCCGTACCCTAGAAATGAAATCAAAGCTAGCAACTCCTCTTTTGATCGGCGGGGCCTTCTTGCTCAGCGCTTGTGCAGGCGCTGGCTTTCGTTCAGCAAATAGCTGGCCAGGGCTGAGCTCAGATGGCGAAACGGTCTACATGGCATTCGAGCAATCCGTCTATGCAATTGATGCCAGCAATGGAAACGTCAAGTGGTCCTATCCTGCCGAGCCCGAGAGCGGCCGCACATTTTTCGCCCCGCCGGCCGTCAGTGAGGATGGCCTCGTATTTGTAGGTGACTTCGAAAATAGGGTGGTTGCGCTCAACGCCTCGAGTGGGGCAGTCGTGTGGGGACCTATAAAACTTGGGGAAGACAATGGTCGCATTGTTGGTGGAGCTACCGTCGCAGGCAACGTGCTCCTAGTCCCCTCAGGGGACGGCCGCCTCTACGCCCGAGATATTGCAGATGGTTCGGCAATCTGGACCTTTCCGGCCGAATTTAGTGAGCCTCTAGAAGAAGCCATATGGTCTGCCCCGGTGGTAGATGGCCAGCGAGTCTATTTCACTTCCATGGATCACAATGTGTATGCTGTGGATCTAGCTCAAGGGCGTCAGCAATGGATGGCCAACCGTGAGCTCGGCGGGGCCATCGCAGATTCGCCGGTTTTGGTGGACAGCCTGGTGTTGGCAGGCACCTTTGGCCGCGAGCTCATCGCGCTCGATGAGAACCGTGGTCGAGAGGCATGGACTTTCGATGCCGGCGATTGGATCTGGGGCAGCCCTGCCGTCGGAGATGGCGTTGCCTACTTTGGCGATCTGGCAGGTCAGCTGCATGCCGTGGACATTCGCAGCGGATCCGAGATCGAGATCTGGAAACAGAGCCTGGACAGCAGGATCTCGGCCTCGCTCGTTATCAGCGAGGACCGCATCTTTGTGGCGGCCGAGTCGGGTATCCTGTTTGCGCGAGAGCTCTCCACCAATAGGGAGCTTTGGAACGTTCCGCTCGACGGTGACTTGCACACGGCTCCGCTCGTTATGGGTGATATGGTCGTCGTGGCTACAAATGGCGGCGAACCGCTCCTGTGTGCATTTGACGTCAAGAACGGTACTGAGCTTTGGTCATTTACTCCGGGCGGCAGCGATAGGCGTTGCCGGGCTGGCTAAGATAAGAAACCAAAGGAGCCTACTTTGAATATCTGGGATTCGTTGATCCTCAACCCGATGATCAATGCTCTTCTTTATATCTACAATGTTCTGGGCCCGACACTGGGATTGGCGGGAGCTTTCGGGCTGGCCATTATTGTGTTTACGATCTTGATCCGCTTGGTCACCCTGCCTCTGACTTATAAGCAGCAGCAGAGCACGCAGAAGATGCAGGGGCTGCAACAGGACAAGGAATACATCAAGATCCAGGAGAAGTACAAAGGAGATAAGAAAAAGCTTCAAGAGGAACAGATGAAGCTGTACCAAAAGAAGGGCATTAATCCCTTTGCCGGGTGCGTGCCTACGATTATCCAGCTTCCGATCATTTTCGGGCTCTACGGAGCCATCATTCGGGCGCTGGCCGACTCTCCATCTCCATTGCTGGAGTTCTCCAAGCACATTTACAGCAGCGTCTCCTCTACGATCATTCCGCTGGATCGTCAGTTTCTTTGGATGGATCTTGGGCAGCCGGAGCGATTTCCGGTATCGGCTCTAGAAGGATTGCCGTTTGTGGGCGATGGACTTCCCATCCTTGCCGTCATTGTCGTCGTAACTTCCTATCTGCAGACCAAACTAACGACTCCACCACAGCCCGGATCGCAAGGGGGGGGCATGACTCAGATGATGGGCATTTATATGCCGCTCCTCCTTGGCTATTTCGCGTATTCATTCGCAGCCGGCCTGGCGCTGTATTTTGTGGTCAGCAACGTACTAGCCATCGCCCAGGCGGTGCTGATGAAGCGCTTCAAATCGGAGCCGGAGCCGCAGGGGAGGGGGAAGAGGGCTGCCCAGACCGGCAAGAGCGGTGCGGCCAAAGGCAAGAAATTGCCGCAACCCAAGGATCAACCGGAGGAGTCTGGCGTGCGTGGCCTCCTGGCAAGCACGCAGGCCTTCCTATCGAAGCTGCTGGGCACACCTCCCGATTCCACCGGTCAGGGACCGAATGCCGGCAAGAGCTCCAAGGATCAATCAGAGCAGTCGACCCAGAAAAAGGCAGACGCAAAGGGATCGTAGCTGAATGGCTGAGAAGAAGACAAGCCTCGAAGTGATTGCACCAACGGTCGAGGAGGCCATCTCACGCGGCGCAAGGGAATTGGGCATTCCTGAAGACGATCTGCAAGTTGAGGTCCTTGACGAGGGTGGGAAGGGTTTTTTGGGAATCTCCGCGCGTCAGGCGCGCGTCCGACTGTCGGTCGGAATTCCTGGAGACGGTCCTTCTGCTCGCGAGGATCCAGCTTCTGAAGACTCAATACCCGAAGCCAAACCGTCCGACGATGATCCAGAGGCCGTCCGTGTCGCCCAGGACACCGTGGTCGAACTGATTCAGCGATTGGGTCTCGAGGCTCGGGTAACCGCCGAGTGGGGCGAGAAGGACCCGGATGCTCGAATCCGTCCGCTGCTGGTTGATGTGCAGGGCGACGATCTCGGTATTCTGATCGGCCGCGGGGGCGAGACCTTGACCGCGCTTCAGTACATTTCGCGCCTGATCGTGGCCAAGGAGCTAGAGAGACCGGTCGCGGTTGTCATTGATATCGAAGGCTATCGGGCGCGGCGGGAGCAGCAGCTAGGCCACCTGGCGCAAAAAATGGCAGCTCAAGCGACGGAACTGGATCGTACGATGGAGCTTGAGCCCATGCCGCCAAACGAGAGGCGTATCATCCACGTCGCGCTCCGCGACAACCCAGCCGTCACCACGGAAAGCATCGGTGAGGGCTCAAGCCGCAAAGTTACAATCATCCCGAAGATTTAAGGATTGAGGATCTCGTCCCAATCCGAATCTCCAAGCCAAACCCAGCCATCGATCGACTATTTGCTCATAGGGCATTTGACGGAAGATCGAACTCCGGAAGGTGTGACTTTAGGCGGCACCGTCGCGTATTCGGGTCTGACTGCAGATGCATTGGGCCATGAGGTAGGGGTCGTTACTGCCGCGGCCGATAGCACAGATCTCCAGCCGCTCCAAAACCTCAATTTGATCGTAAAGCCCTCTCCACAATCGACCTGCTTTAAGAATACCTACACGGACGAGGGACGGGTGCAGATGATTTTTAGTCAGGCGGTAGGGCTCTCGCCGGCAGACGTTCCGCGCGATTGGTGGCATACTGAGCTAGTTCACATCGCACCGCTAATTAGCGAACTCACGAGCGCTATCATGGAGCCTTATTCAGATTCTTTCCTGGGGCTGACACCGCAAGGTCTCATGAGAAAATCGGATTCGCAAGGCCACATTTCTGCTCTGCCGTTGGAGAATGCGGCCGATTTCATCCAGCGATCCGATGCAGTTGTGCTGGGCATCGAGGATTTAGATATGAACGAGGACGCCACCTTGGCTGTGGCAGAAATGTGCTCGATCGTTGTGATCACTTATGGAGCGCAAGGTGCTCGCGTGTGGGCCGACAGAAAGTGGCGCTCCTTTCCCGCACGTCCGGTTGATGAGATCGACGCCACTGGTGCGGGCGACATCTTCGCTGCGGCCTTTTTCAGTCGACTCCAGGCTTCGGGCGATGCATGGATTGCAGCAGAGACGGCCGTTAAGGTCGCTACAACGTCGGTTACCAGATCCGGACTGGCTGGCGCTCCAACCGCGGCCGAAGCTGAAGCCGCGGTGCAGAGGGAAGCCTCCTGATGCACGCCTATGCTTTGGTCAATCAAAAAGGCGGTGTAGGTAAGACAACCACCGCAATAAGCCTGGGTGCCGAGTTGGGGAATCGCGGGTTCAAAGTGCTTATCGTGGACTCTGATCCGCAGGCCAACGCCACGTCGTGTTTAGGCATCGATCCTGGATCCGTGACAGAAGGTACTTACGATGCTCTGATCGGTCGCCTCCCAGCCAGCGACTGCGTTCTCCACAGTCCTAACCTGAAGCTAACGTTGCTGCCCTCCTCGCCCGCGCTTGCAGGAGCGCAAATCGAGATGGTTGACCTGGATGGAAGAGAGTCGGTTCTCGAGCGTGCACTTCGTCCATTAGGGGAGCACTTCGACTACGTTTTGATCGATTGCCCTCCCTCACTTGGCCTGCTCACACTGAATGGCCTATTGGCTGCCACAAGCGGCGTCATCATCCCTGTCCAGTGCGAATATCTTGCTCTGGAAGGACTATCCCAGCTTATGCAAACGCTTCAAAGAGTTCGTTCCAGCCTGTTCCCAGCTCTGGCGGTACGCGGGCTGCTCCTGACAATGTACGATTCACGCACCCGTTTGTCTAAAGAGGTGGCAGATGAACTCCGCCGCCATTTTGGAGATAGCGTGTTTGAAACGGTGATCCCGCGCAACGTCCGGCTGGCGGGGGCGCCGTCGTATGGTCTGCCCATTGCTGCGTACGCGCCGAGCTCACCAGGCGGGATTGCGTATCGGGAGTTGGCGGATGAGATTCTGCAGGCCGATGGTCGCCAACCTGTGGTTCGCGAGCCAATGGATAGACTTCCAGAATCAGCATCGTTCGATGGAGCTTCGCACGGCGCGCAAACAAGCATTAGGCAGGGGTCTTGATGCCCTCATACCGGCCGGGCCAGAGATAAGGCCGGGCGTCCTTGAGCTTCCGATCGATGCGATCGGACCCAACCCGCGGCAACCGCGCTCTCAATTTCCGGAGAGCGAGCTGGCGGATCTGACTGATTCGATTCGACAACACGGCATCCTGCAGCCGCTGCTGGTGATTGCCTCCGATGATGGTTATCAGTTGATTGCTGGAGAGCGACGGCTAATGGCAGCCAAGAATGCCGGCTTGATGCTAGTCCCGGCAGTTGTCCGTGAAGCCGGTGCACAGGCCAGCCTGGAGATGGCTCTTGTAGAAAATTTGCAGCGGTCCGACCTCAACGCGTTAGAGGCTGCAGAAGGCTATCGGCAGTTGGTTGAGGACTTCGATCTGACGCATGAGGAAGTGGCGGCTCGGCTGGGAAAGAGTCGCAGCGGCGTGACCAACTCGCTGCGCCTTTTGAAACTTTCAGCGGCGGTGCGAAAGGCATTGGAAACGGGAAAGATTTCCGAAGGCCATGCACGTGCTCTGCTGGCCTTACCCCTCGCTCAGCAGCAGGCGTCTGCCTTGAAATTGATCCTTTCTCGGGATCTAAACGTGCGTCAGACTGAGGAACTCGTCCGGCAGCTGGGCGAAACGCGAGCACCACGCAAACGGGTGAAACTCAAAGACGACGATCCCCAAATGGCAGACCTGGCCAAGCGACTTGAGGGTGCCCTGGGTACCAAGGTAGACCTGCGGCGGTCCAAACAAGGCGGCCAGGTGATCATCCATTATTATTCTGACGAAGAAC
>JAZGCZ010000216.1:0-3318 GCA_036477195.1 Anaerolineales bacterium
TGCCTCTGATTGACCATCCGTTTGAACGAGGAGGTCGCAGTTTTCTCTCGCGTGAGCTAGCCTGATTATTTGCTCATCGTAATCGCGTTGATGCCAATTGAGATTTTTTCGCTGGCTGCAGATCTGAAACGATGCATCAAGATAGACGAGAAAGTCGGGTTGGGTGATCACCTGCCACATCTCCGGCACATAAGAGTGTTCTTGAACTACCTGCTTGGCTCGAATCCCTTGTTCCGCAAGACCTCGAGCTAAGGATGATTTTCCAGAGGCACACGGACCCACAATGGCAATTGTGAAGTCATCTTGTCGGGAGGTGACGTTCATTAAAAAGGGAGCTGCACTGAGAGGTGCCGCACACCTTCTCCAGATCGTTTCTGGATTGCGGCTACAAGCACCGTGATGTCATCTGAAGCCCTAGAATCGTCTGCGAGAAGGGCTTTTTCCAGCAGGTAGTTGGCCCAATAGGAGGGCGCAGTTTCAGTCCCGCGGCTTAGATCCTCAACGCAGGAGATCACATCGAGAGGCTGCCCGCTACGGTCTCCCGCATGTGTCAATCCATCGGTGTACACGACAACCCGTAGTCCTATTTGGAGCGGGATTTCTTGAATTTCCGGGCGAATACCTTTTCGCGAGCCAACCGTCTCAGATGGAGCGTCGAGCGCTCGGAGCATTCCATCTTCGATCACAAATACGGGAGCCGGGTTATTTCGGACGATCACCAGGGTTTGGCTATGGGTGTCGATCGATAGAATGTTAAGCGTAGCGACAACCTTCCCTGAACGATAGGTATGAAGGTAATCTGAAGCAGCGCGGGCGGCGGCGCCGTCCCTTACGCCATCGGCAAGAAGGCTGAGCGCCTTACGAGTGACGACATTCGCTATTGCTTTGGCAGGTTTTCCGGAACGTTGGCCATCCGCTAGGACAAACGAGATGCCACCAGATGGCCGCTCGACCATTTCTAGTGTGTCTCCGCTTTCCGAGGTGGCATATTTACCGACCTTGGCTGCAGCAACCAGTGCTTCCACGTTTGCCATTCTAGAACGAGAAAGGCAGAATTGTAAGACTCTATGGAAAGCATTTGATGTCTGAGATCCATGATCAACGAACCGACCTCCCTCAGGCGTTGGAAAAAGCCGTAGCGGAGGCCGCCGGACTGGCCGGGGAGAAACCGGTCACTGTTGTCGCCGAATACCCTGCCCATCTACCAGCCGTGCGAGTGGGGAGACATCAGGCAGTGCAGATGATCACCGGGGTCATTGGCCACGCTGTCAAGGCTGTCGATGAGGGAGAGGTAACCGTCAGCGCGGAAATCCGGCCTGATCCGGAGGAAAAGACCGGGCCCTGGGCTGTCGTCAGTGTCCGGCTCCCTCGCTCCCAACAGGCTGCGCAGCAAGCCCTCGTACTGGCGATGGTGCCTGAAGATGAATCCAAAGCCGATGCATCCGAGCTTCCTTCTATTCGCTCGCTTGCGCAGTCCTTGGGTGGAGATTTGTGGCTGGATGGGCCTGAGAGTGAGCAGCCCCGGCTCATGCTTTCGCTCCCCCTGCTGGCGACTCAGCGCGGTGAGGGGGATATTCGCAGCATCGTGGAATCTCACCTTGCGCAGGATCCCGACGGTACCGAAACGCTGCTAATCCATGTTGAAGATCCAACTCGCCTGGAGATGATGTCCCAGGAGCTTGGGGATGAAGGTTATCGAATCGTTACAACCTCGGATGGGAGTGAAGTGTTGGCGCTAGCTCGCCAAGAGCACCCAGATCTCATTCTGCTAGATATGTTGGCCCGGAATCCGGAGGCGCTAGAAGTCGCCACGGTCTTGAAGCAAGACCACCGCACGCTCGATATTCCAGTTCTATTTCTGACATCTTTGGGCGATCCAAAAGAAGGAGAAGAACGGCTGGGCGCGGCAAGCTTCCTTGTACGTCCTGCCGGTACGGGCGCGTTGGTTTCTACCATTCAAGGGGTGTTGGGAGCAGGCGTCAGTCCTGCGGGGCGGGTTCTGGTTGTCGAGCAGGTCGATGCAGCCCGCGAAAAGCTGGTCATGATGATCCAAGCCTACGGCTACCGAGTCACGGAAGCCGCCGGCCCTGAGGAAGGGCTGGCGCTGGCGGAACATATTCCGCCGGAGTTGGTGCTGGTCAACGCAGTGATGGCTCAGGAGCGCGATTACTGGCTGTTGCGCGGACTAAGACACCTGGGCCATCCATTCGATATCTTTGTGCTCGCGGAGGCGATGACCGAAGAGCAGGGCAGGGCGGCGGTCGATCGTGGAGCTTCCGGTTATAGTGAGACGGGAAAGCTTGGTCAGCTTTTGGACCAAGTCAGAAAGCAAAGGGATCAGAACTAGGCTACTAGGATGGGCGTGCCGCGAGCTATGCGGCGGTTTTCATCTGGGGCAACGATGGGAAGGGTCCATCGGTAAAGCCATTTGGCCTCTTCAGGATGCATATTGATGCAGCCATGGCTCTTAGGACGACCAAAATCGTTGTGCCAGTAGGTTCCGTGGAACGCAACGCCGGTGACCGTGAAAAAAGACACCCAAGGCACACCGGGCAATTCGTACGCCTCGAGATCCGCAGTAATATGCCCGTCCCCCATGTGGCGACTGGGCATTTTTACCTCAACCCAAAAGCGGCCGGTGGGGGTGATGGTCGGAATACCATTCTCCCTGGGTCGTTTGTCTGGAATTCCGCTCGAGATCCGAGTGCGAAGGACAAGCTTGTCATGCTCGTAACAGAACAGCTCCTGGCTGCTCAGCCTCACTTCAATCCGCTTATAACGCAATGGAATGTCGGGGGAGATCGGGGCGATTTCAGATAGTGGCACCCATCGCATGTGCTCGCCACGCACCCAATAATTGATCCGGACCAAGTCGTCGAAGATCTCGTACCATGTTCGGCCATCTTCACCGGTTGTGGAATTCGTCACCCATGCTGTGGAGTGATAGTACAGGCGGTACAGCGGATCTGATTGCGTATCTGGTTTTCGATAAGTGCGGGTGTAGGGAACGGAGACTTCAAATAGAGCGCCAGAATTGGGTATGGTGTTTAGTGCCGGCTGTGGATCCCAGTCGACTCGCTGCACGTGCCCAGAGTGCACGTAGCCATCGGGAACCTTGTGCCAGATTGGATTATGTTGGGGTCCGTCGTCTGCAGTTGTGTGATCTAGCAGGCTGATGAGGCTGTCTCGGGTAAGACGGTCCAGCTGCCTGGATTGAAAGCTCGGCTCTGAATAGAGGCCGATCCAATCTACCGTAACGCGCCCAACTCCCAACCTCGCAGGGCTTGCCACTGGTCCAGGGGGCATAAAAGCAAACGC
>JAZGCZ010000217.1:0-4986 GCA_036477195.1 Anaerolineales bacterium
CAATCGCCCCCAAATGCAGTGTGATGAACAGGACATCGGGCTCGCGACGCAGATATCGGAATCCGTTGAGATAATCCTGGGTCACCGCCTTCAGGCCGGCCGCCACCTCGGTCAGAGGTGCGTCGTACCTCATCCTAGCTATCAGCCCGGCTGAGACCAGGAAGGTGAGCGCGTCGATCGCAAAGGCTTGGTAGATCCCCCATTGGCCAGTCACAAATCCTCCAAGCGCCGCCCCGATTGCCAACGTAACCGACCAGGTGGTCGACGATAGTGCGTTGGCGGTTCCTAATTCCCGCCTGGTTGTGATATCCGGCAAGATCGCGCTGCGGGTTGGGAAGAATACTCCGCTGATTGCCATCAGCAAGATCGTTAGGGCGTATAACAACCAGACATGGTCAGGGCTTCGGACAAATAGCAACCCGAAAACGATCGCTGCGCGCGCGAGGTCGGTCGAAATCAGCAGATGCTTGCGGTTGTATCGGTCGGCCGCTACGCCGCCGACTTGCGTGCCTACGAATTGGGCCACCATGCGGACGACGAACAACCCGCCCACCGCCAGGCCGGACTGGGTAAGCTGAGCCACCAGGGCGGCAGAGGCGATCAAATTGAACCAATCTCCGAATAGGCTGACGATCTGACCCAGCCAGAGGTAGCGAAAGTCGACGTTGGCGCGGATGAGCTCGAAGTATCCGACGGGTCGAGTCTGCTCTAGAGCCGGAACATTCTGCTTCGATTCCAAACTAGCCTCCGGCCTCGAGCTCGTCTTCGGCAATCACTTTGGGCTGTCCCACCGCGGCAAGGTTCCGTATGTGTTCTATAGTTTGACCCTCAAAGCCGATTACCCCCAGCCAATAAGCCCAATGCTGTGAGGGGATTCTGCGCCCGGGTGTGCGTGCCTCCGCCCGATAATTCTGCCGGTAAATCGAGTTGCCTTTGTACCGCTTGACAACCGCTCGGGTGGCATTCGATGCATCCTCTCCTGCGACCGTAGCCAACCAATCCGACAGGCGCCGAATCCGTGTCTCTTGATTTTCGGGCAGCAGATCGATTTCCACGCTTGCTCCAACGATATAGGCCACGACCTCCATATAGTTCGTAGAATCACCGATCCATCTCCTGGAAAGGGATGGGCGGAATCTGCCGCTGGGCCAGAATTCGGGGTCTCCCAGTTCTCGTTGTAAGACATGCATCAGCTCGTGTGCGATCAGCGCTACCCGCGCAGGCGAGCCGGCTTGGCCCTCATTACGGTAGCTTGTGTCAAGCACAATCAGACGCCGCCAGGGAGTTGCTCCGCTCCCGCGAGTGGGCAGAAAAGCCACTCGCACGTTGAAGGCTTGAATGAGGCGTGCCACATCGCTACCGGCTGGAGATGCGGGTTCGCCACCGCTTCGCCGAGCGCTCAGCGCTTCCAGGCTCGGCGTCAGAGGGCCGATCTCTCCTGGGCGCTGAGTGGCTAGTCGTATGTTTGCGATCGAGTTTAAGAATGAAATCGGCTGTTACCCCAACACAGTTCGGCCCGACTCCGGACGAAGTCGGGCCGATGAAATGTCGCAGCTTTTCCGCTAAGCGTCTGCTGTACCTTCCAAATAAGCTTGCCCCAACAGGTGACCCTCAACGGCCAGTGAATATGCGGTAGTCAGAAATATTCCTACAAAGCACAAGATGCTGCCCAGCGAAGCGATAAAGCCGGCCACGAGATAACCGAGCAGCACGATTAGATAAGCGCTTGGCGCATTGCTCACGATCGTCCAAAGCTCTCTAAAGTTCAGCGATTCTGCAAGACCGTCCGTTGCAGCCAATCGACCGTAAGAGGCAGGCAGAGCGAACAGCAACGCGATAGTGTAAGTGAATGTCAGACAGATCATGCAGAACGATACGAGGCTAATGACAACCCCTGCCGCCTCTCCATCTGTGGAACTGACCACACCCGTGAAAATCGCAACCGGGATCCACACGATAATGAGCGGGATCGAAAAGACCAAGGCTGCCAGCCAGGCTTTAAATCCCAAGGTAAGCAAGCCGCCAAAATCGCTCCAATCGGCTAGGACTTGCTCTTCGCCGTTGATCACCCGCCGGCCGATCTCGATCGACCACCCCAGCAGTGCAAACCAGCCGACTATGGGAATGATGCTGATCACGGCCGCGATAACAATTTTCTCGATCCATTTTTCGTCCTGAAACGGGAACGAAAACGCCAATCCGAAGTCCATTGATCCTCTCCTTTTGCGCTTTGTGTGCGCTGGTGAGGCCTAATTTTAGCTCAGTCGCGAATATTGCGATTTTTGCAGCCAAGGCGTGTGGGGGCGCGCAGCAGAGTCTAACGACTCTCGCAGCCAGGATGGCACAGAAGAGTCCTGTCGACTCTTACAGCAAAGGTTTGCAGGAGCGCAAAGCAGGGTTTTGCGACTCTGCAACGAGGGTCTGCATGGGCGCGTGGCCGAGTATGGTACCCTAGTACTAGTCTCGCTCTGAAGGGGTCAAGAGGAGTGCGTGAGGGTCCCCTTATTGAGTCCGGCCGGCGCCCTGTCGCTCGTCGGGCTTTTATTGTTCATCTCCTTGCCCCTCGCTTCATCGGCCGAGGGTTCTTCGGGTATGCCTGCCTTCATGCTGTCCGAAGCGATTTCCTCACCGACCTCGGACACGGCCTCCTTCGGTACGCCAGTCCCTGAACCCGTCCCCTCAGCAGGCCCAGAAGCCGGAACTCAGACACCACCAGGCCCCGGATCGTCGGAGACTCCGCCCGGTACGGCGACCGCGGGTGAGACCTCGACCCCGCCTCCAGGGAGCGCCAGCCCGACATCTACCGCGGGCCCCACGGAATCACCATCCTCAACCCCGCCTCCAGGGAGCGCCAGCCCGTCACCGACCGCGAACTTCACGGTTTCGCCGTCCCCGACCCCGCCTCCAGGGAGCGCTACTGCCTCTCCCACACTCGCAACATCAGCACCGCCTAGCCCGACACCCACCTCAAGCGCTACGTCAACACCGTCGATGCCTCCCCCAACGGCCTACCCCCCTCAATCCGTCCTGATCAACGAGCTGGCATGGGCAGGCACTGTGGCTTCTTCGTCCGACGAGTGGATTGAGCTCCAGAACCTGGGGAGTTCGCCGATTGATCTGGACGGTTGGCACCTCACCGACGGTGGGGACATTAACGTGGCGCTCGGCGGGACGATCCCGGCGTTCAGCTATTTCTTGCTGGAGCGTACCGACGATTCAACCATTGCCGATATTGCCGCCAATCAAATCTACACCGGCTCCCTAGCAAACGGCGGCGAGCGCCTTGAATTGCTGGACCCTTCGGGAGCTGTTGTGGACACGGCCAACGGGGATGGCGGCGGATGGCCTGCCGGCGATGCGAGCTCACGCAGCTCCATGGAGCGTCGTGGAGGCGCTGACATCGGCGGGAATTGGGGAACGTTCACGGGAATCGGGGGTATCGGTCACGATGCTGAGGGAAACCTCGTAGCAGGTACGCCCCGTCAGCTGAACTCAGTTCTCATCGCCACCGCAACCCCTACTCCTTTTGTCAAGCCGACTGAGGTGTCGCCCCAAGCTGTACTGATCAACGAGGTTGCCTGGTCTGGCACCATGGCCTCCTCCAGCGACGAGTGGATCGAGCTTCACAACCCGGGAGCCGTCTCCGTCTCGCTGACAGACTGGAAGCTGACGGATGGGGCCGACATATCGATCTCACTGTCAGGCACGCTCGCCGCATACAGTTTCTATCTGCTTGAGCGGACAGACGATACAACGGTCGCAGATATTGCCGCAGACGGGATCTACACCGGCTCACTGAGGGATGGCGGAGAGGTGCTGCAGCTTCTTGGGCCTGCAGGCGAATTGATAGATTCGGCGAATTCTTCGGGAGGCAGTTGGCCAGCTGGGAGCTCCTCGCCTAAGGCCAGCATGGAGCGCCGCGGAGGTGGCGATTCCTCCGGAAACTGGGGTACGTACACCGGCTACAACGGGAACGGCTTGGATGCTTCCGGGGATCCAATCCGCGGGACTCCGCGACGAACCAATTCCTTATTCTTCCCAACCCCAACCCCCACGGGCATCCCCAGCAGGATAGTGATCAACGAGGTGCTGATCCGACCCCGGCACGATTGGGAGGGCACCGGTGGGGTCACCACTGCGGACGAGTTTATCGAGCTCTACAACGCCGGTCCGCTTCCCGTCTACTTGAAGGGGTGGTGGCTCGATGACGTGGCCAACGGTGGCTCCAAGCCGTACGATTTGCCGGGCGTGACGATCTCACCCAGAGGCTTCGCAGTTTTCTTCCGCACAAAGACCAAGATTGCACTAAATGACAGCGGAGACACCGTCCGACTGCTTGCACCTGACGGACGATTGATCGATCAGATCAGCTATCTCAGGATTCGCGCTGCCAATCTTTCGTACGGGCGGCTCACTGACGGGTCGGACAATATGCGCTATGGCCTCTGGCCCACACCCCGGATGCCCAACCTGCTGTTCGAAGAGCCGACATCTCCCGTTGTTTCGCGTTTCTACTTTGGATTGCCTTGTACTGGGAAATCGTTGACGCTTCTTACCAGAGCAACTCGCTTTCCCGCGCAGGTGGCGTGGCTGGGGCAGATGTATTTTGTTGCGTGCGAGATTCAGGGTTTAGCGACCGGCGAGGGAGTGTAGCAGGCGTCGGAACGCCGAGGTTCCTCTCAGGGAGTACTTGGCCGCCGAGCGGCGATCCACTCCTATTCGGATGGACCAAGCTCCATCCGGCATCACTTCAAACATCTCTTCATCTGTAACGTCATCTCCGGTTGCGAGGATGAAATCGTAAATTGTGTCACTATCGAGCCATCTGCGGGCCGCACGGCCCTTGCCGATCCCGCTCTCCTTCACCTCGACCACTTTGCTGCCCTGCATGATTACCACTGGAGTGTTTGCGATCACCCCTTCCAGATTTTCCATGAGCTGCTTGGCGCGTAGATCGCCCAATTCTGGCTCGGCGCGTCGGTAATG
>JAZGCZ010000218.1:0-3062 GCA_036477195.1 Anaerolineales bacterium
GGATAAATCGCTATGGAGAAGAGGTCCTGCGGTCTCATGGGGTCCCCATCAACATTCGAGTAGGTCTCAACTCCGGCGAAGTGGTAGTGCGCTCAATCGGCAACGACCTCAACATGGACTACACAGCCGTGGGGCAGATGACTCACCTAGCGGCGCGGATGGAGCAGATGGCCAAGCCGGGTTCAACCCTAATCACCGCAGATACATTGCGACTGGCAGAAGGCTTTGTACAAGTTAAGCCGCTCGGTCCAGTGCCGGTGAAAGGGCTGGAGGCACCGATAGAGGTATACGAGATGATCGGGGCTGGACCCGCGCGGAGGCGCCTGGAAGCCGCTGCGGTCCGCGGGCTCACACGCTTCGTCGGACGGCAGACCGAACTGGAGGCCCTGCGCCAGTCCCTGGACCAGGCCAACTCTGGTCATGGCCAGGTGGTTGCGGTAGTCGGAGAACCCGGCGTGGGCAAGTCGCGCCTCTTCTGGGAGTTCACCCGTTCCCATCGGACCCAAGGCTGGCTCATCCTAGAAAGCGGCTCGGTCTCCTACGGTCAGGCCACCGCCTACCTCCCCATCATTGATTTGCTGAAATCCTACTTCCAGGTGGAGGAACGAGACGATCAGCGGAAAATTCGAGAAAAGATCACAGGAAAACTACTGACGCTTGATAAGGCGTTGGAGCCAGTGCTGCCGGCCTTCCTCGCACTTCTGGACGTGCCGGTCGAGGATGCTCAATGGCAGGCCTTGGATCCTCAACAGCGACGTCGGCAGACACTCGATGCAGTGAAGCGGCTACTGCTAAGGGAGAGCCAGGTGCAACCCCTCTGTCTGGTCTTCGAGGACCTTCACTGGATTGATTCCGAAACCCAAGCCTTCCTGGACAGCCTGGTGGAGAGTCTCCCGACTGCGCAGCTTCTCCTCTTGGTCAACTACCGGCCTGAGTACCGGCACGGCTGGGGGAGCAAAACCTATTACACTCAGCTCCGAATCGATCCTCTAACACCGGAGAGTGCTCACGAGCTTCTCGAGAACCTTCTGGGGGCGGACCTTGGACTTCAGCAGCTCAAAGAGCTTCTGATTAAGCGAACCGATGGGAACCCCTTCTTCCTGGAAGAAAGCGTTCGCACCCTGGTTGAGACGAAAGCGCTGGTCGGTGAGCGCGGGAGCTATCAATTGGCGCAAGAACTTCCGAGCATTCAGGTGCCGGCCACAGTCCAGGCAGTCCTTGCAGCCCGGATCGATCGGCTACCTCCTGAGGAAAAGCGTCTCCTCCAGTCAGCTTCCGTCATTGGAGAGAGTGTACCCTTCACCTTGCTCCAAGCTGTTGTTGGAATACAAGAAGAAGAACTCCACAGTCATCTCAGCCGTCTTCAGGCTGTGGAGTTTCTCTATGAGACTGGCTTGTACCCTGAAATTGAATACACCTTCAAGCACGCCCTGACCCATCAGGTGGCGTATAACTCGCTGCTGGTAGAGCGGCGACGCACGCTCCACGGCAAGATCATGGAGGCCATTGAAGTGCTCTACGCTGACCGTCTGGCTGAACAGGTCGAGCGGCTCGCTCACCATGCATTCCGTGGGGAAGTCTGGGAGAAAGCTACTACCTACCTTCGCCAGGCTGGGACAAGGGAAGCCGACCGCTGGGCGCATCGGGAGGCGGCAGCGCACTTCGAACAGGCGCTAGAGGCCCTCCAGCATCTACCCCAATCCCGTGAGACGACTGAACAGGCCATCGATATCCGACTGGATCTGCGAAATTCGCTGTGGGCACTTTCTGAACCAAAGGGGCAGACCATCATCCACCTTCTGCGCGAAGCCGAAGCCCTCGCTGAAGCCCTGGGAGACCAGCGCCGGCTGCTACGGATCAGCAACGAAATGATTGCACATTTCTTTGGGGTGGGTGATCATATCCGCGCCGTTGAGATTGGAGAGCGCGCCCTGTCTACAGCTACTGCCCTCGGGGATTTTGCCTCTGAAGTTCGGATCAGATCCGTGCTCGGGCTAGCTTATAGGTTCCTGGGTAATTATCCTCGGGCTATTGATTCCTTTCGGTGGACCATCGCATCGCTAAAAGGCGAGCGGCAACACGAGCGATTCGGTATGGCTATCTATCCAGCCCATTCCTCTCGTAGCTTCCTAGCCCACTGTCTTGCTGAGCTGGGAGAGTTCGATGAGGGGATTGGTATCGGAGATGAAGGGATCCATCTTGCCGAGGCGGTCAATGATCCACTAAGTCTAGCAAATTCGTATCAAAGTCTGGGGTATCTGTATTTAGTCAGAGGGGATCTTACTATGGCAACTCCCCTACTGGAGCGTGCTGTGGAGGTTTGTCGTACCAGGCATGTAGGGGTGTATTTTTCACCGGCGGCATCACGGCTTGGCTACGCGTATCTCAACTCAGATCGGGTCACGCAGGCTCTCGAGCTCTTAGAGGAGGCCGTAGGTCGGGGCGGCGTGACTCGTCCGAACGTTTCGCGCCGAATCGCATTGCTCAGCGAAGGCTATCTGCGAGTGAGTCGAATGGATGCCGCAGTTGAGCATGCCCAGCGTGCCCTCGATCTCGCCCGTCAGACCAAAGAAAAGGGAAACGAGGCTTATGCTCTCCGGGTGCTTGGAGAGATCGCCGCGCACAAAGATCCTCCTGGTATTAGGGAGGCTGAAGACTATTATCATCAGGCTCTCACACTTGCTGAAGAACTCGGCATGCGCCCACTCCTAGCACGCTGCCATCTCGGTCTAGGAAAGTTGTACCAGAGGGTAGATGATCTTGACCAAGCAAAAAGACACCTCACAACTGCGACCTCAATGATGCGGGAGATGCAAATGGGATTTTGGTTGGAGCAGGCAGAAGCAGAATTAAAGGAGTTGGGTTGATGTGATTTGTAGAATTTAACCTGCAAAATGGGGCTTAATTATTAGGTACTTAATGGATATTTTCCTCCCAGGACGCAATTAAACGAAGAGGTTTTATCCTGAATGCGAGCACAGATTGTCACGGTGACAGCAGTTAGGTTCGGACGCATTCTGGATAAAACCCGTTGGACTGAACCGCAGGGCGGAGCGGTTGTC
>JAZGCZ010000219.1:0-3716 GCA_036477195.1 Anaerolineales bacterium
CGACGACCAATGGATGCAGATCACCCCGGATTACGCCAACGAACCCGGTTTGGAGAATACGAGCTCTCTTGTCACGATTACCGACGTCTCCCACGGATACGGCACCCTGCTCTTGGCCGGGCCCCGCGCTCGACTGGTGTTGGCCAAGCTTTGCGCGCTGGACTTCTCCAAATCAGGATTTCCGGATCTCCATGCGGCGCAGACCAGCCTGGCCAATGTGCGCGCGCTCGTGCTTCGCCGCGACCACCACGATCGGCGCGCCTATCTGATCGCGGTGGGTCGCTCGGTGACCGTGTATGTCTGGGAGCTGCTGCTGGATGCCGCGGAGGAATTTGAGCCAGCTGTGGTGGGCGGGGCGTCTTTGATTCGCTCTCTCGTCAAGGGGACACGCGAGTGACCGATATACGTTGGACGCGCTTGGGAGCGCGCATGAAACGGATACGCACCAGCGGAATGGGAGGCTGAAGATGTCGACCTTGCCAGAGAGGATCTCGTACCTGGTTGTCGGAGCCGGAATCCACGGCTTGAGCACCGCCTGGCATCTGGCCAAAGAGCTGAAGGCCCGCGGTCGTGGGTCGGGAGAGGACATCATCGTCGTCGATAAGTCGGCTCCTGGAGCCGGCGCCTCAGGGATCGCTTGCGGCGTCGTGCGCAACTTCTACTACCAGCCCGCCATGGGCGAGGTCATGCGGGTCAGCGTGGAAGTGTGGGAGGAGCAGCAAGAAATCCTACACTATCACCCGGTGGGCTATGTGGCCATTACAGGGCCGGTGCAATCCGGCGACCTGGAAGTGATCTACGAGCGCCAGCAGAAGAGCGGCTACCGATCGGACCTGATCCTTGGGGAGCAGAAAGTCTACGGCTACATGCAAGACATGTTTCCTGATTGGAAGGCGCGCGGCCTGACCGCCTGCCTGCACGAGAAGCAGGGGGGCTTCGCCTTCAATACCCCATCGGTGATGGGGCTCGTGAGCTTGGCCGAGTCCGAGGGCGTCCGCGTGCTGAGCGGCGTGGAGGTTCAGGGCTTCGAGATTCGTGGAGGCGCCCTCGATCGAGTGCTCACCGACCGCGGGGCGATCGCGGCCGATCAGGTCGTAGTGGCTGTCGGTCCCTGGATCCAGCAGCTCTGGGGCATGCTGAGTCTACCCCAGCAGATCGATATCCAGACCCCGGACGGCGACCTTCTCGAGGACCGCCCCATGTGGACCTTTTGGCGGCTGCAGGAGGGCGAGATCCATATCAATCCCGAGGAATATGTCACTGCGCAGGGAGATTATCCCCCGGTGATCCATGTGGATTCCAGCGGGCCGCTGGTTTCCGACCGCAGCGGCGAGGTCATCACCGAGGACCTGTGGGGAATCTATTTCAAGCGTGACAAGCGCGGTGTACAGGGAGGCGCAGTGCCCGATGATATCGGACCCGAGGCAGAAGTGGATCCGTACCCCTTCAGCCCCGAGTCGCAGCTTTATGTAGTCGGAGATGATTTCTTGGATTACTGGACCTCGGGCCTGGCCCACTGCATGGAACGCTTTGAGGGCTGCCACCTGGCCTACCACCGGGGACCATCGGGCGGGATCGGCGCATTCTCCGCAGACAGCTTTCCGGTCTTCGACCGCATGCTGGACAACGTTTACGTGATCGCCGACAGCAACCACGGCTACAAGATGATTGGGGTTGGCAAGGAGGTGGCGCGTGAGCTCATGGGCGAGAAGAGCAGCGTGCTCTATCCGTTTCGCTTCGAGCGCTTCAAGGTCGGCGACCTGCATCCCGTCTCCCACAGCCCGTACCCCTGGAGTTGATTGAGCTGTGAGGCTATCCCGCTGGCTGCAGGACCGCCCCTATCTCCTGGAGTCCGCCTATCGGCTGGCGGATCGAATGGTCCGCGAGCTAGCGTCGGTATTGCGTCGCCTCGGCCGCGCACGCGTGGAGCCGCTTCTTGCAGTTGGTGAAAGGATCACCAAGGGCTGGCTGTTTGATTGCCGAATGTGCTGAATGCCCACAAGCACCCCTAGCCTATCGTTCCCTGCCTGGGGATCCTGCGGCTCGGCGCCCGCTATTCTGACGAGCGCCTGGTGCACAACGCCTATCGATTAGACGCGATTGGAAAAGGGGCTCGACCGAAGATCCATCAACGTCAATCGGACAGTTCTCGATGCGAACTACCGATTGATTTGGCCTGCGATTCATCAACACCAGCGGCTTCTGCGTATTGTCGCCAGCCTGACACCACCTCGACAACTTGATTCAGAATCCGCTCGCCATCCCGAATACCCATTTCACTCGCAACGTGCAGGAAATCATTCTTAGAGAAGTCCTTTGTCTTCCCATTAATGGACATCTGGTGATTCTGGGTCCAAGCACCCTGAGGATGGTATGAATAGACCACGTCGAATGCAGGTGAGAGCCGCAACTCGCCCTCTCCGTCCATCAAGTAGCCGATATTCTCTGTGTGGTCATCCTGATTCCGGGCAATCACATTGAGCAGCATTCGGCGATAGAGCGGAGTCGATTCAAGAGTCACCAGAATCGGTCGCACTCTCGGATGCTCCCTCGCCACGGCCACTTTCAGCGCTGCCAAGGGTCTCAAGGGGCGTCTTGCCGCTCCGGCGAACGCCAATTACCGCGGGCAGGCGCACCTGGCGGGGCGTGAACACCGGAACAGGGGCTGTAAGCGCTTCAGTCAGTTTCAGGCGGAGCAGATTGTGCATATTTCTCCTTCTTGCAAGGATACTTAACGTCCTAATTGTCCTTCTTGCAAGGATGCCTGTCTCTACCCGTGTTCGAAGGTATTGTGCGACCAGCCGCATGGAGAACGGGGCTCGCATTCTCGGCGGGCACACCTGGCCCGGCGGCTCGCAGTACGCGCCCGAAGCCGTCATCCGCCAGGATCTAAACTCTAATGAGGCGATCTGGGGGTTCTTCGAGACCAGCGTCAAACTGGCCCAGCTCAGCACAACAGATCGATGACCAAATCGCCGCTCTGAGTGTGGCGCCTCGCTCATTGACCAGCACGTACCTTGGGATCACGGACCTCAATATCCGCCCCGCCCTGTCAACATCGGGAATAGCAGATTGCAGCCGCCCTGGCTGAGGAATGCTTAGATCCAGAGATGTTCAATGAGGAGCCGGGTAAGTCTTGACGAAAGCCCACCGTATTGTACAATACTCTTGTACAAGTAAGGAGTGCTCAAGATGACCGTGGAAATCAGCTACTCGCAGGCCCGCCAGAAGCTCGCCTCGCTTCTGGATGCTGTGACCGATGATCGGGAGGTTGTGATCATACGCCGCCGCAACGGGGAGCCGGCTGCCCTGATAGCGGCGGACGAGCTTGTCGGCCTCACCGAGACCGCCCATCTCCTCCGGTCACCTGCTAACGCAACCCGCCTACTGGAGGCCCTGGCCAGGGCACTGAAAGGTGGCGGAAAGACCATGACCGTCGAAGAAGTCCAGCGCGAGGTTAGGCTTGCCGGGTAAGTCCCGCGAGGCCGTCTTCCAACCGGAATTCCTCGAGGATCTAAAGGTTTGGGCTGCTGCCGATCGAAAGACGGCCCTCCGCGTGATACGCCTTGTCGAGGCGATCCTACGCGACCCCTACACGGGAATTGGAAAGCCCGAACCTCTCAAGTACCTGGCGCCAGGTACTTGGTCCCGCCGTATCACGCAGGAGCACAGGATCGTGTACCTCGTTCGTGACCAGCGGGTTGACTTCCTCCAGG
>JAZGCZ010000022.1:0-6137 GCA_036477195.1 Anaerolineales bacterium
CCAGCACTTCACCAGAGGGGCAAGCTCGGTTTCTGTACATCCATCCCTTTTGGGACAGGGAGAATTTGAGCCTCCATGGAGCGAACCTGCTCGCCCAGACCTTGGACCATTGGACCACGCGAAGACTGGTCGAGCGCGACTATCGGGAGGTGAATCCTCTCGTTCGTCCGTTTGTGGGCAGTGATGCAGCCATGGCCGCACACAAGTTTGGGCTGAGCTTTGGTGGGGCCCTCGCCACGTCGTACTGGTAGCACCGAAAAGGGCACCACCGATGGGAGCGTCTGACCACCCTCTCCGTGCTTGGAACCACGGCGCCTGCAGTTGGTCTGAATTACAGGTTCGTGTTTTGAGATCTACTATCTTGATAACGGATTGCTTGTTTCGTTCCGTATAGAAGAGGCCGATTCCGAGGGGATGGTGTCTTCCTCCTTGAGTGAGGAATGTCGGGCCGCTATGACCGAGCAGCAATAGCGGAGGAAGGTGAACCGTATATGAGCCGGCAGACTCTTTCCGTTAGAGAAGCGTCCATGTCAACCGCGTCCGGTGAGCCCTTGATTTCGGTTATCATCCCGGTACGCAACGCAGCTCTCTACTTGAAGCGCTGCCTAGCCGGGCTGGCTGATTCCAGCTTCACCGACTTTGAAGTCGTTGTCGTGGACGACGGATCGACCGATTCCACCAGGAGCATCGCCCAGCGGTTCGGCGTTGTCTTGCTGAGCATGGGCAAATCCTCTGGACCAGCGGCTGCCAGAAATGTGGGTGCCAAGAAGGCCAGAGGAGAAATTCTCTTGTTCGTTGATGCCGACGTTGTGTTGCACAGCGACACGCTTGAACTTGTTGCCGGCGCATTCCGCCGGGACCCGCAGCTCGCCGCCCTTTTTGGTTCGTATGACGATAAGCCGGCATGGAACAACCTGATTTCGCAGTACAAGAACCTCATGCACCACTACATCCATCAGATCTCCAACTCCAATGCCACCACATTCTGGACAGGGTTAGGGGCCATTCGAAAGAGCGTGTTCATTGGTATGGGAGGATTTGACGAAAAGCGTTACCGGCGCCCTTCAATCGAGGATATTGAACTGGGCTACCGGCTGCGGCGAGCCAACCACAAGATTGTTCTGGAGAAGCGGCTTCAAGGCAAGCACTTGAAAAAATGGACGCTGCTATCGCTTTTGGATGCGGATATCCTCTGCCGGGCGATCCCTTGGGCCAAGCTTATCCTCGAAACCAAGTCCCTTCCCAAAGATCTCAACCTGCAACAGACTCACCGTGTGAGCGCGTTTCTGGTGGGGTTGCTTGTCTTGATGCCGTCGGTCTTCTTGCTGCCCCCGCACACCTTTGGCATGCTTGGGGGATGGCTGCTCTTTCCTCTTGGAGTATTGGTCCTTTTGGTTACCCTTCTCTTGTTGAACCGCCATGAGTATCAATTTTTCCTACAGCGCAAAGGATGGGCTTTTACTTCGGTGGCTGTTGGTTTGCATTTCCTCTATTATTTCTACAGTGGTGTTGTCTTTGTGCTTTGCTGGATTGTTTTTCAGGCCCGGGTGTGGACGCACGCATTTCTGCTGGCCACGCGGATGCGTGGCGGCACGCCCGCCGAGAGATAGGCGGGCTCATAGCCGATGGCAAGCGAAACACAAACGATTGATCTTTCGGTCGTGGTGGCGGCGGAGGACGCGGGGAGTAGCCTGCGCAAATGCTTGGCGAGCCTGACGGCCCAACTGACAACCCTCACCGCAGAAATCATTGTTGCCGACGGAACGGCGGGCGAGGCAGCGCGCCGGCTGGAGCAGGATTTTCCTTCTGTTCGGTTTCTCCCCCTGCCAACAAAAATTGATGTCCCCCGGCTGTGGAGTGCCGGGATCGCCGTGGCGCGCGGAAGAATCGTCGCCATTACCATCGGGCATTGCGTGCCTGCGCCGAACTGGGCGCAGCAGGTTTTGCATGCGCATGCAGCCGACTGGCCGGCGATTGGCGGCGCCATCGACCTCGACCCCAACGCAGGGCTGGTGGATCGGGCCATTTACTTCTGTCGCTACAGTCGTTACATGCCTCCTTTTGCGCCGGAATATCTCGATGACCTGCCGGGTGACAATTGCTCCTACAAGCGCGCCGCGTTGGAAGGACTCCAGGAGCACATGACGGATGGCTTCTTGGAAACGTTCGTTCATCAAGCCATGCGCAAGCGCGGTGACCGTCTCCTGTGCGACCCCTCGATCCTCGTCTATTACAATGGTTCGCCCTCGTGGGTGGCGTTTGCCAAGCGGCGCCTGGTTCATGGGTGCTACTTTGCGGCTCGCCGTGCGCGTGAGATGGACCGTTTCCATAGAGTCTTGCGGGTAGGAGCCTCCTTTGCAGTCCCGCTGGTGCTGTTCCAGCGAATCGCCTCGCGCGTTTGGAAGAGGCGACGACATCGAGTGCGATTCCTGGTTTGCTTGCCGCTCCTTGTTCCTTTCCTGGTGGCATGGGCGACCGGTGAATTCCTTGGCTACCTGGCCGGGCCCTCCAGGGCTCCGGTGGGGGAGGGGAACCAGGGAGTATGGGATGAAGTGTTATGAGGGTTCCGGACATTTCTGTGGTCATGGCGACGCATAACCCGGGAAGCATCGTACAGAAGTGCCTTGAATCTCTCCAGCAACAACTATTGTTCTCCAAGGCTGAGTTGATTGTGGCGGACTGCTCCACCGATGGCACCGACGAGATAATCCGGACACAATTTCCCCGTGTGAAGCTGTTGCATTTTCCCCGGCCCATGGGTCTCCCGGAACTGATCAGGGAGGCGATGCGCCGCGCGCAGGGACGCGTGGTGGCTGTGACCGAACCATACTGTTTGTTCCCCCGGGACTGGATGTCGAAACTGCTTCAGGCGCACGAATCCGATTTCGCTGTCATCGGCGGGGCGGTGGAGAACGGTCGACCGAATGGACTTGTGAGTTGGGCCTGTTATTTTGCCGATTACGGAGCGTTCATGCTGCCCGCGCAGCGGCAAGCCACGGACGTGCTTGCCGGCAATCACGTTTCCTACAAGCGAGGGGTGATCGAGGAAGCGCGTGATTCCATCAAAGACGGGTATTACAAGACCTTCTTCCACTGGGACTTGGAGCGGCGGGGAGTCGGCTTTCTGTTCAATCCCGCGCTCGTTCTCTACTATGCTCGTTCCAATACCTTTTGGAAGTTTTGCCGGCGGTATTTCCAGCACGGCTGGTTCTTTGCGGCCTTGCGGTCAAGGCGAATGTCAGCGGCGGCGCGGTTTCTGCGTCTGGTGACGATACCGGCGCTTCCTCCGCTTCTCCTCTACCGGCGCCTCCAGGCGGCGTTTGGAAAGAAGCGCCACCGGGCGAAGTTGCTGTTGTCGATCCCCTTGCTGCTGGTTTTCGTTACCGTCTGGACAGGGGGCGAGTGGATGGGTTACCTGTTGGCTCGATCCCCGCGGGAGGTGTACCGATGAGTGCCGCTATGTTGGCTGCCTGTTCGGGCCGGAGGAAAGTCTCACCAGAGTTGCAGCGTGATGCGCCTCGGGGTTGACGCTACCGGCTGGTCCAACAAGCGCGGGTACGGGCGCTTTACGCGGGGTCTCCTGCATGCTGTGGTCGCACTCGACCGGCGAAACTCGTACGTTTTTTTTGTTGACTCGGGCGAACAGTTGTTCGAGCTGCCCCAGGGGGTCGAGGTTGTTTCGGTTCCGGCCAGGGTTCCGGCCGTGCAGGCGGCCTCGGCTCGGGGGCGGCGTTCGCTGCGCGACCTGTGGACGATCGGTCGGATGGTCGCCCAGCAGCGGCTCGACGCGGTCTTTTTCCCTTCGGTGTACACCTTCTTTCCCATCCCGAGCCGCGTGCCCAAGTTGGTGACCATTCACGATACCTTCCCCGAAATGTTTCCGCAGTTGGTCTTTCCCACTCGCGCGGCGCGGTTCTTTTGGAAGTCAAAAGTATTTCTCAGCCGGCTGCAAGCGGACTTGATTCTGACAGTATCCGAGTATTCTCGGCGCTGCCTCACCCAATATCTTGGCATTTCCCCCGCTCGGACCCGTGTGGTGGAAGAAGCGGGCGACCCCGTTTTTCAGCCTTTGGTTGAGCCCGACTGCAACGGCTTGATGACACGCTACGGGATGGCGGCCTGCGATCCTTTTGTTCTCTACGTTGGCGGGTTTAGCCCCCACAAGAACCTGTCGATGTTGCTCGAGGTATTTCAGACGCTGCTGGCTGATGCGCGCTTGCGGAACTTGCGCTTGGTGCTTGTCGGTGACTGTACGGGAGACCCTTTCTATTCCTGTTATCCTGAGCTCCGTGAGAAGGTCGCCGCAGCCGGGTTGGATGCTCGAGTCGTCTTTACCGGTTTTGTGCCGGACTCAGAGCTTGTCTGTCTTCTGAATCTGGCGCGTGTAGTGGTCTTACCCTCCTTTGCGGAGGGATTCGGTTTGCCAGCCATCGAGGCGGCCTCCTGTGGTACACCGGTGGTGGCTACCACGGCCAGCCCGCTTCCTGAATTGCTGGGCGAAGGGGGGCTGTATGTTTCGCCGACAGATCGCCCGGGGCTGCTGGCTGCCCTCACCCGCGTGCTGACTGACCGCGAACTGCATCGGAGGATGAGCAAGGCAGCTCTTCAGGCAGCCCGTCGCTTGACGTGGGAGAATTCGGCGCGTCGGCTCTTGTCCATTTTCGAGGAGGTTGCCGGGCACAGGCATGGCGAAACGACCTAGATTCTGCATGATCTCGGTTTTCTACCCGCCGTACAGTTTCGGCGGCGACGCCGTATATCTCTCCCGATTGGTGAGCGCTTTGGCGCGGCGAGGGTATGAAGTCGATGTGGTCCACTGTGTGGATTCCTATCAGGTGCTAAATGCCAGCGGGCTCAGCCCGGAGCAGGATTTTCCTGAGCATCCCACTGTGACCGTACACCGGCTCAAGAGTAGGTGGGGTTGGCTTTCGCCCTTACTATCGCAGCAGACGGGCCGTCCGCTCCTCCAGGGAAACGCCATTCGGGCTGTCCTGCAAAGCAAGAAGTTTGACGTAATTCATTTCCACAACATTTCCTTGTTCGGCCCGCAGGTGCTGACCTTGACCCCGGACTACAGCGATTTCGTTAAGCTGTACACCATGCATGAGCATTGGCTGGTCTGCCCGATGCATGTGCTCTGGAAAAACAACCGGCGTCCGTGTGACCGGCCGACCTGTTTCAGTTGTTCGCTTGCCTTCAAGCGACCCCCGCAGTGGTGGCGGTACACGGACTTGCTCTCGAAGTCACTCGATTCGGTTGACGCTTTCATTGCTCCCAGCCGGTTCACGAGAGACATGCACCGCCAACGAGGTTTTCGGAAACCGATCGAAATCATTCCCCACTTTGTTCCTGCTCCCGCAGCGCACGATGCCCCAGCCGATGAGCCAGCGCACCCGCGCCCTTATTTCCTGTTCGTTGGCCGGTTGGAAAAAATCAAAGGGGCTCAGGAGCTCATCCGTGTTTTTCGCCGCTACCCCCACGCCGATCTGCTCGTCGCCGGGAGCGGTACCTATGAGGGCGAGCTGCGCCGCCTCGCAGTCGGGATGAGCAACGTGGTTTTTCTGGGCCAAGTCCCGCGGCACCGGTTGCAGACTCTGTATCGGAATGCCATCGCGGTTGTCATGCCCAGCGTTGGCTATGAGACATTTGGACTCATCGTGATCGAGGCGTTCGCCGAGCGGACTCCAGTGATTGTCAACGCGCTCGGAGCTTTGCCCGAAGTGGTGGAGGAGAGTGGTGGGGGTTTCACTTACAGTAAGCCGGATCAGCTCGTGGAAGCTCTGGAGCGGCTGCGAACCAACTCAGAACTGCGCCGACAGCTCGGTGAACAAGGCTATCAGGCTTACCTGGAACGTTGGGGAGAGGAACAGCACCTGAAATCGTATTTCGGCTTACTGGAGGCAACGGCACGGCGGAAGTTGACCTACATCCCTTGGGAGGGATCCGAAGAAACCAGTCGGCGCCTTGGCTCGGTCCTGGTTAGGTGATTACTCTGACGGTAACCACCGCGAAAAAGACTATTTTGCCGCCAGGGTGGGTCGATCGATTTTCCCGGTGGAGGTCTTAGGTAAACTGTCGCGAAACTCGATCACCTCGGGAACCATGTAACCGGGAATCCGCTGCGAGCAGAATCGCTG
>JAZGCZ010000220.1:0-2161 GCA_036477195.1 Anaerolineales bacterium
CGGATCAACTTGCAAGTTGGTTCGTATACGCGGCGACTGCGAGGGATCAGCTTCCCGGAATGGGCAGCCACGCGAGGGAAGTCGCCGAAGCGCGAGCGGATTGGAATGTGAATTTCGGCAGACTCCTGGAGGCGTACGACATGGCTGCCTCGATAGTGCAGGTCCAGCAATGAACGGAAATCAGGGCAGCTGGCCGCTTGAACTCAGGATCAAGCCCGCGACGATTCGCGAGGAGGTCCTAGGATGCGGATAGGTGCAAGACCATGGGTTGGCCGGCTGGAAATTCCGCTTAATCGAATTGACCGGTTCGCGGGGAAGTCCACAGCCGGGTTCATCGCCCTGACCTCGATTCTGGCGCTCTACGGGCTGGCACGCATCGCCCAGGCTACACCGGCCGGCATGGGACTTGGGGGTGACTCGTACTCTTACGTGACCGCGGCAGATAACCTCGCCGCGGGCCGGGGCTTTGGACGCCTGAACGGCCGCGGGGACCTGGTTCCGACGACTCACTATCCACCTTTCTACCCGGTCACTTTGGCGGGATTGCAGATTCTCGGTGTAGACAAGGTCGAAAGCACTCGCTGGCTGAATCTGGCCTCCTTCACGGCGCTCATTTTCCTGTCCGGAATCGTATTGAGGCGGGAGACGGGTTCGAACTATCCGGGGTATGCAGCCGACGCGATCCTGGTGACATCTCCAGTGATCTTCGGCGTGAGCGTTTGGGCGATGAGTGAGCCCCTGTACCTTGCCCTTGGCCTAGCCGGGCTCTGGGTATTGAGTCTCTATCTCGAAGGCCGCAACCGCTGGATCTTCCTGATTTCTGTTCTGCTTGTCGGCCTGGGGTATTTCACGCGCTATGTGGGCATCTCGCTGGTCGGGACGGCATTGGTGGTTCTGCTGATGCAGCGCCGCGCCTGGCGCCAAAAACTCATGGATGCCGGATTGCTGCTGGTGCTGAGCAGCCTGCCGGTGGTTCTCTGGTGGATACGAAACGCGACGCTTACCGGGAATTTTGCCAATCGCCGGATCATCTGGCATCCCATCACCTACACGCATCTCAAAGCTCTCATCCTGGGCGCGCTCGAATGGTTCGTCCCGGCACAGCTGATATTCAGCGGAGTTCAAGCGGTCGGGCTGATTCTCGTAGGCGCCGTTCTAGCTGGCTTTCTGTTGCTGCGCATGCGCGCCGCAGACCGGCTCGCCTACCGCTTTCGCCGAAGCGCAATGCCTCTCCTGCTTGGGATCTATGCCGCGCTCTACCTCGTTGCGCTTGGGGCTTCGCTCTCGCTATTCGATCCGTTTACTCAAGTTGACGATCGGATCCTTTCTCCGGTTTTCGTTTCGGTGATGCTCCTGGCGGGCGTAATGGGTTGGGAGGCCTGGATCCTGCAGGGCAAGATTGTGCGGGGCGCCATCCTAGTGGGCCTTGCTTTCATAGTCATCTGGAACGGAGCCACCCAGGCAAAACTTGCCGACTCCTACGGCAGGTATGGACTTGGCAATGCCGCGCCCTCCATCAGTCAGTCTCTGACCGTCGCAGCTGTGCGAGAGCTTCCAGAAGTCCCAATCGTGACCAATGGAATCTCACGCCTCTATTTCTGGGCCGACCGCAATTCGTTTGCCCTTCCCTGGCTGATCGATTTGGAGACGGAGGAACGAGATCCTGCCTATGAAGACAACCTTCGCATTATGAGAGGCCGACTCTGCGATGAGGGAGGCTTCCTGGTGTTGTTCTATCCTGAGAGGCTTGTTCCCGAGCAGGCTCCCCTGAGCGATCTCACCGCAGGACTAGCCTTGTATGGCGATTATCCCGACGGCGAGATCTACCGGTGTGAGGCAGGAGAATGAGCCTCGCCATGAGGGGACGCTAGGGCTATGGACCTCAAGGTCGTCGCAATCGTGCAGGCGCGGATGGCTTCGACGCGCCTTCCCGGGAAGGTGTTGGCCGACATCGGTGGCGAGCCGATGCTGGTGCGGGTGGTGGAGCGGGCCCTGAGAGCGGCCACGGTGGATGAGCTCGTAGTTGCCACCAGCACAGATGGTGAGGATGAGCAGATCGCTACTCTTTGCCTTGAGCGAGGATATACCTGCTATCGGGGTTCATCGTTAGATGTCCTTGACCGCATCTACCAAGCCGCTCGAGCACATCAAGCCCAAATCG
>JAZGCZ010000221.1:0-3186 GCA_036477195.1 Anaerolineales bacterium
TCTAACGGACGCATGGAGAGGGGTCAACGTAAGTGCACCCATGCCGAGAATATTGAATAGGTGGCAGGTCACCGGAAGAAGAATCTACGGGGGATCGGGCGTATGGATTCGATCCTTATACCCCCCATATATGGCGGCTGCAGAGAGCAAATACGCTACAAATTTGGCTCCCGGACCCCCACATGGTAGAATCATCTTTCATGGCCGATTCGAAGCCTATAGGCGTATTTTCCTCCCTATCAGCCGGCTTCGATCGAGTGGCATCACGCCCGGTCCTGATCGTTCCTCCCTTGGTATTGGACTTATTTCTGTGGCTCGGACCGCACTTAGGGATAGCGCGTTTGATCGATTCACTGGCAGAGCCTGTCATCCAGGCAGGTGATTTGATGGCGGAGCAGGCCTTGCTCATACGACAAGTTATTGAGAGTGCTGGAGAGAGATTCAATTTGTTATCGGCCTTAAGCACAATTCCCATCGGGATTCCAAGTTTGATGGCAGGCAAGATGCCGCTTGAGAATCCGCTGGGATTGATTGCCAAGGTCGACGTGGAAGACCCAGGCCGGGTGCTCCTAATATGGATTGTGCTGACCGGAATTGGGCTGGTCCTCGGTGCGTTCTATCAATACTGGATCGCGGGAGCGATTGCGCCGGATGCAGAATTGGGTCCTGGATGGATGGCGGCATTGAGAATGGTGGGATTTGGCTTTCTCATATTTGTTGGGGCGCTGGTCGCAGGGATCACGGTGCTGATCGCGATTACCTTGGCGACGCTTGTCCTTCCTCTCCTAGGAACAGGAGTATTCTTCCTTGGTTTTGCAATGTTGTTTTGGCTGGGGGTCTACTTGATCTTCACCCCCCACGGGATTATTCGATACAACCAGGGCGTGTTCCGAGCAATGTTCGAGAGTTTTGTACTTGTCCGCTGGAATTTGCTGCCCACAGTTGGCTACCTGGCCTTGGCGTTTAGCGCGTACTGGCTCCTGAATTTTATCTGGGACCTGCCGAGCACCGCCTCCTGGTTCTCGCTGCTGGCGGTTGCAGGACATGCATTCGTAGCCACAACACTTTTGGCTGGCAGCTATGCTTACTATCAGGGCAGACGAGAATGGTTAGTCGCCGCTAGGCGAGCAGCTTAAGAACGGGACGGCCCGTAAGGAGAATTAGTTTGACCGATAAGACGACAGAGAAAACCGATAGGAAGACCACCAAGAAACCGACTGCGTCGAAGAAATCCGCCGCAAAATCGAGTTCTGCCTCCACCAAGGAGAAGAAATCGACGAGCAAGGCGAGTACGGCATCGTCCAAGTCGAAGAAGTCCACGAATTCTGCATCCGCCAAGGTTGTATCCACCAAAGTAAAGAACGCGGCGAAGGCGAGCTCGACGTCAACTAAGACTTCTGCCAAGTCGAAGAGATCAAACAATAAGCCAATTTCTGGCTCTTCAAAGAAGGCCGCAGCTAAGACCCCGAAGAAGGGACCCGCGGCAAAGAAGTCCACAGCCAAGCGCAAAAAGAAGGTTAGCAGCTACGCCGCTAAGGATATTCAGGTCCTCGAGGGACTTGAAGCCGTTCGCCGGCGCCCGGGCATGTACGTGGGCGGCACCGATGTCAAAGCACTACATCACCTGATCTACGAAGTCGTCGACAATTCGATCGATGAGGCTCTGGCCGGTGCCAGCGATCACATTACCGTCATGATCAATGAAGATAGCAGTGTGACCGTGGAGGACAACGGCCGCGGAATTCCGGTTGAGGAGCACCCCCAGTTGAAGAAACCGGCTCTCGAAATCGTGATGACAACGTTGCACTCCGGCGCAAAATTTGGCGGCGAGGGCTATAAGGTCTCAGGCGGCCTGCATGGAGTCGGTGTCTCTGCGGTGAACGCGCTCTCAGAATGGTGCGAGGTTGAAGTCAGGCGAGGTGGGAAGGTGCACGCGCAGCGTTACGAGCGAGGCGCTCCCGTCGGGCCGATTAAGGTAATTGGGAAAACGGCCAAGAGCGTGACCGGAACGAAAACTACCTTCATGTTTGACCGGGAGATCTTCAAGGGAGACATTGACTACCGGTTTAGCACGCTCGTACAGCGCTTCCGGGAGATGGCCTTTGTCACTCGTGGAGTGACCATCCGGCTCTTGGATCAGCGCAACGAGCAGGAAATGACCTTCTATTTCGAAGGCGGAATCGTCTCATTCGTTAGGTACCTAAACCGCAATCGGCGGGCGCTGCACTCCGTGGTCCATGCTGAAAATGAAGTCAACGGTACCGGGATCGAAGTAGCGCTCCAGTATTCTGATTCCTACGCCGAATCATTGTATTCATTTGCGAATACGATCAACACCATTGACGGTGGCACGCATTTGACCGGGCTACGCTCGGCGGTAACTCGCACGATCAACGACTATGCTCGCAAGAGCGGTCTGCTCAAAGAAGCCGATCCCAATTTCACAGGGGAGGATACGCGTGAAGGGCTCACAGGGATCGTCTCAATTAAGCACCGGGATCCCCAGTTTGAGAGTCAGACCAAGGTCAAGTTGATGAACGCAGAAGTCCAGACGCAGGTTCAGCAGGTGTTGAACGAGCGCTTCAGCGACTATTTGGAGGAGAACCCGAGAGCCGCACGAGCGATCGTGGAAAAATGTCTGACATCCTCTCGGGCGAGGGACGCCGCGCGCAAGGCGCGCGATCTTGTGATCCGAAAGAGCGCGCTGGAGAGTCTTACTCTACCAGGCAAACTGGCCGACTGCTCCGAGCGTGACCCTAACAAGTGCGAGCTTTATATCGTTGAGGGCGACTCGGCTGGCGGCACGGCCAAGCAGGGGCGCGATCGGAACTTCCAGGCCATTCTGCCCCTTCGCGGAAAGATACTCAATACCGAGCGAGCCCGGCTGGATAAAGTGCTCTCCAATAACGAAGTCAGGGCCTTGATATCCGCTCTGGGAACTAGCATCGGAGAAACATTCGACATCACGGGGCTGAGGTATGGCAGAGTGATCATTATGACGGACGCCGATGTGGATGGCAGCCACATTCGCACGCTTTTACTCACGTTCTTCTTCCGCTACATGCCGGAGTTGATCGACGATGGGCACTTGTTCATTGCGCAGCCGCCTCTGTATCGAATCAACGTTAAGAACGGCATTGAATATGCCTATACGGAAGCGGATCGGGAACGGATCATCAAGGAGCT
>JAZGCZ010000222.1:0-3564 GCA_036477195.1 Anaerolineales bacterium
TTATGCTACCCCGAAGACGATCGATCTGATGTACGACACCACACCCGACGGTCGCCCCTATATGATCAGAGAGGTCCTCGCGTCCGGCGCCCATGGCATCAACCCGCTGGGCTACCTGCCGGTCGCCCCTATATGATCAAAGAGGTCCTCGCGTCCGGCGCCCATGGCATCAACCCGCTGGGCTACCTGCCGGTCGCCGAATGGTCGCACCCTGATATGATCAGCAGTTTCCGAGGCGGGTGTAAATGATTCTGGGGGGAATCGATGTGCGTCTGTAAACCTCCCCCTTTTAGTGCCATCTAGTGCCATCAGCCAGTAGAAAGTATTAAGCCGCTTTGGCGGCCATATATTCCCAAGGCGTCATGTCATTGAGCGATTCATGAGGCCTGTCGGAATTGTACTCATACATCCAGCGGGTGGTGATGTCCCGTACCTCATCGAGATGGCTGAACAGGTACATATCCAGCACGTCTTCACGATAGGTGCGGTTGAATCGCTCGATATACGCGTTTTGGGCTGGCTTGCCAGGCTGTATGAAGTCCAGTGTCACACCGTGCTTCTCGGCCCAGTCTTCTAGTTTCTGTGAGATAAATTCCGGGCCATTGTCGATCCGTAGATAATTCGGATAGCCACGCCATTCCGCGACCTGATCCAGTGCACGAACCACCCGCTCGGCCGGCAATGAGTAATCGATCTCAATACTGAGCGATTCCCGGTTGAAATCATCAATAACATTCAACGCCCGGAACTTTCTGCCCGTGTGTAAGCTGTCCTGCATGAAATCCATCGACCCATGCTCGTTTGGTGCTCCCGGCACCCATAACGGTTGCGGGGTGCGGCTCGGCAAGCGCTTCTTGGGCTTGATGCGCAAATTCAGCTCCAACTCACAATAGACGCGTCGTACCCGCTTGTGATTCCAGGGATATCCCTGACGACGCAGCCACGTGACCATCTTGCCGAAACCCCAGCGGGGCTTGCTCGCGGCCAGGCGCTGCAGCAAACCGCCAATCTGTTCATCATCGGTCTTCTTGCGTCGATAGCAATAGGCCGTACGGCTGATGCCGAGCAGCTCGCAGGCCCGTCGAAACGAATACCCTCGCTCATCAACGGCCAAACCAGCCAACGCCCGGCGCTCGGCGGGCCTCAGAGCTTTTTTTCGACAATCTCCCGCAAGACCTCCTTGTCCATACAGACCTCGGCATACATCTTCTTCAGGCGCCGATTCTCTTCAGTCAGCTCTTTGAGCTGGCGCATCATGGAAACGTCCATGCCGCCGTACTTGGCCCGCCATTTATAAAAACTGGCGTCGCTCATCCCGTGTTTGCGGCAAAGCTCAGTAACCGGTATCCCTGCTTCCGCCTCCTTCAGGATGTTAAATATCTGTGCCTCGGTAAATCTCGTTTTCTTCATCGCAGAGCCTCCTGTTCAAATCTTGCCAGAAAACTCTACTAGCCGGTGGCTCTAGTTTAGGGGATGGTTACCCAGGTCAATATCGCCGTTTCCGAGCCAGGCCTTGGACGCTTTCGAGTTAGCATCTTCAAGCAAAGAGGCGAGCTGGTTCTCGTTGTACGCAGCCTCACGGCGGAGATCCCGCCCTATCAAACTCTTGGCCTACCGCCCCTGCTCGCGAAGCTCATCCTGTCGCAACGCGGCCTGATTCTATTCGTCGGGGAGGCCGGTTCAGGCAAGTCAACCTCGCTCACCTCCCTTCTCGATTATCGGAACGCTAACAGCCGCGGCGATATCCTGACGATCGAGGAGCCGATCGAGTCTCTACATCCGCACAAGAGGTCCCTCGTCAACCAGCGGGAAGTGGGGGCGGATACCGGCAGCTATGAGGACGCGCTAAGGAGCGCGGCAGGGTGTCGGGAGACACGCTCAAGCCTCGTGACAACAGTGACGATAAACGGCGGGTCCCGGCCCGGCACAGCGATTTCCGATCTGGCCGCCCCAATGAAGCCTGCGCGCTCCACGATCATTCGTGAGCTACCGAATGGCCAAACTGGCGCGATCCTTGCATGCATGCGAATCGGAGAGTTTGAATGACTTTTGGGAAGCGATCCGTCGGATGCCCTAACGGGACGCACCCCATTTTCGGTGACCCGGCCTCGCTGGAGGTGCGGTCACACGGCAGGAGGTGGAACGTGAAGACCGAAACCCACGTCACGAGTCAGCCTCATGTGGGCAGAGCAAGCTACTCTTGAGCACGCCAAGCGGCTGGTGCACCAACACCTGATGCTGCTCGTCGATGACGCGGTGCTGTGCCATCAGAGCGACTTCGACTATGGCACATGGCGTGAGCTCGTCGCGCTCTTCGAGGCGTTAGAGGATTCGTCAGCTTAACCCTTTTAACTTTGGACCGGGTGCTTCGGAGCAGGCTGCCTACCTACGAAGCCCCGATCAGTGGACGTCGACGTCGCCCCAACATCCATAAAGGCGTTGCCATGAAAACGAAAATCCATGTCCCGGATCTCGCGCTTGGCATGCACGTCGCTGAGCTCGACCGCCCGTGGCGGGAAACTCCGTTTGCCTTCCAAGGCTTCAACATCACGCGCCAAGAGGAGATCGAGGAGCTTAAACGGTACTGCCGTCATGTCTACGTAGTGGTAGAGGCGGATACGGCGAGCGCGCCGCCCCTGCCCGTGCGAAATCCGCGTACTAATAAGCGTTCGCTGATCGCCGCGGCGGCAGAGCCTGCCCCGGGCACGGAATGATACAAGCGTAGCGATGCTGGTTCCAACACGCAAGGCTGACGACGCTGTCTGCATCGTCCGCAAGGATCGCGGCGACCCGGGCAGGGCAGGCGGGCCTGACTACGATCGTGGAGCTGAGGATGGCAAGCACTAAACCGGGAAACGTTGAACTCTTCCTCCAATGATACTGAAGCTTTCAGTGCCCGAACGTCGTGCAGAAGGTCACGCCGACGTTCCCATGTGGCCGTCGGAGACCAAGCGGTGGCTAGCGAAGCTGCCAAGCGTGGATCCTGCCGAAGCTGCCCGTCTGCTGCGGGGCGCGTTGCACACGCTCAATCGCCTTGAACTCGCTGGCCGCACCAGGCTGAAACTCCTCGAACTGTATCAAGACCCCATTGCCACCACTTCCCTGGAGATCCCCAAACGCAAAATCGGGCTATCGGTTCCATTATCCCCGGATAACAAGCTCATCGTTGATCAGATACGGGATGTGCACATCGAAATGGCCTTTGGCTATAAGGCAGTCATCCTGGATGCCGCCGGTGCATCGCCATCGCGTGCAGGACTGAGTGACTCCGCCTTGGTCACAGCCATCTATCGGGCTATCCGGTATCTGACCGAGGTCATGCACATATCATATCGGAGCTATGCACCGCACCCAGATGGGGCATGGTCGGAGATCCATGAGCTCTACCGACATGCCTCTTCGCTGGGAGTCCTTACCCAGCGTGTCCAAGACCCGCTAAATGCGGTTAGCGCCGCTAGCAGTATACTCGATATCTATAAGCGCGCCTTGCTCCTTGGGCTCAGCGACCCCTACCACCTTCCCTACCGTACGGTGGATTGGGTCTACGCCGCGCTTGAAAGCTGG
>JAZGCZ010000223.1:0-5398 GCA_036477195.1 Anaerolineales bacterium
AGGTGGAATTCGTTCAGCGTGAACGGCGAGCGCGAGCAGGAGATCGGCAGCTTGAGCCTGAGAGGTCACCAAGTAGTCGGCCAGCGCGTACCAGACGAACGTCAGCGCCAGGATTCGGAGCGCCGACTCCTGCCCTGAAACCCAATGCGGTCCTCGGTTAGGCGGATTGCTCTCGAGCCAAGATGACAGAAGCTCGAATACCCCGGATGCGTAGCGCCCATCCCCGGTGAATTGATAAGCCCGACACAGGGTAAATGCCCAGCTAAATCGGGCCGGCTCCCAGAGCAAACGTAGGTCCTTGCGACTATCACCCTCATATTCTGTCCAATGCCTGTCAGGAAGGACGGAATCCCATTCATCCGTCAGCGGGATCCTGCTCCAGTCCAGAGGTGAGCCGAGTGGAACCGGCGGTCCCCCAAAGAGACGGAACTTGCCGTCGAGAATCTCATCCGCTTCTCGCCGCAGATCATCGGACGGGAATCGCCGCAGCGCCGCCTTGAATCGATCGTCAATCTCATAAAGGAACGTCTTCCTGCTCGACAGCACCTGCTCGGATGTGTATTCGTTGCCTAGCCAGGATTCCAGCGGCCTATCGCTCAAGGCATAGTGTTCCGTTCGGCGACGGAGAAGGCCGGACCGCTTGCCGAACTGATAGATGCCGTATTGGAAGAGGTCCGTGATTCCGAGCTCTCGAAGGGCTGGAATCAGGAGTCTGCTACGCGATGTCATTGGATGGTAATGGGTGTCTTTTGGAGTGCTATCGAGATTCCGCTCCTAGAAGCGGCTCGATCTCGACGGGATGGCCCGTACGGAGCGATTCGACCACAGCAAAGGTCGCCCGAGTCACGCCCACTAGCTCGTGGTATGGAATGGAGGCCGTCCCACCCTGGCGAATTGCAGCCGCGAATGCCTGCCAAATCGCGCGGTGTCCCTTGTCTTGTCCAGAGCTCCTGCGCTTCACCTTGCCCCCGGTTATCAACTCTAGTCCGCGGAAGTCGTCAAGCACTGCCACCCTCCCACCGCCGAAGGCCTCCACACGTTCTTTCGGAAAAGCCTTATCGCCGCTAGCCAGATAGTCCACAGTTCCAACAGAACCGTCTGGGAAGCGAGCTGAAATGTGAACGTTCTCCCCTCGTCCGCCTGGAATCCCTTGTGCGTGCACCTGTTCAGGAAGAGCTCCAATTAAGAACGTCAGATAATCGATGAAATGGCAGACCTCTCCGATGATTCGGCCTCCGCCCTGATCTGGATCATGGACCCAGTGATCGCCCGGCAGCGGCCCCGCATTCACCCGATAATGTACGGACAGCGGTTCACCAGCCTGCGACATGAAATCACGCATCTGAATACCCATCGGAGAAAATCGGCGGTTGAAGCCAACCGTCAGGAGGCCTTCCGCCGCATTCAGCGCATCGATCACGCTGTCGAGGCCTTCCACATCGATCGCCAGTGGTTTTTCACAGAATACGTGCTTACCCACGCTAAGTGCATCCGTCACCTGGCTAGCGTGAAGGTGGTGGCGCGTAAGCACCGCCACCGTATTGATGGTTTCATCTTGGATGACTCCGGCTGCTTCCGTTGTGGCATAGGCGAACCCGAAGCGCTTTCCAGTATCGGTGGCGCTGACCCCACTCCCAGTGGCCAAACCGATGAGCTCGACATCCTTGAGTCCCTTCAGAACCGGAAATGCCACGTTTCTCGCGAAATTCCCGGCGCCCAACGCTCCCAAACTCACCATTCCGTCTTTGCGGGCTCGATCTGATAAGGTCAACCGCCGTTCCTTAGGCGCCTGCTCTGCGTAAGTGAGCAGCACTCCGAGGGTGGGCTGACCGGTGCCGCCCGTGATCAGCTGATACGCCTCCTCCGCGCTTTCGACAGGGAAACGATGTGTAATGAGCGGCGTCACCTGGACTTTGTTGGCAGCGATCAGATCCAAGAAACCTTGAATGTTTCTCCCCTCGGTCCAGCGTACATATCCGATGGGGTAATCGACTCCCGCTTCTTCATACGTGGGATCGTAGCGACCCGGCCCGTAGGAACGAGACACAACAAATTTCAATTCCTTATCGTAGTAAGGTTTGCGCGGGATCTCCATGCCGACTACCCCGACCAGCACTACGGTCGCTCGATCCCGAGCCAGTGTGGCAGCCAGTTCCAACGGGTCGTTATTGTCGGTGTGGGCGCAGATAAGCACCGCATCGAATCCGTCGCCGCCGGTGAAGGCTCTTCCTTTTTCGACCGCCTGTTCACGGTTAGTCGCAGTGCCACCGACGTCCGCAGCCAGCTCCACCCTCGCCTCATCGACATCCACTCCAAGCGCTTCGCACCCTGCCGCGCGTGCGATCTGAAGCGCAAGCTGGCCAAGCAGTCCGAGCCCGATCACCGCCACCCGCTCCCCGACCTGCACTTCTGACAGGCGGAAGGCATGCAGCGCAACGGAGCCCAGTGTGGCGGCCGCCCCCGATTCAAAATCGACGGATTCCGGCAGTTTGGCAATCATTTTTTCTGGGACCGCCGCGAATTCGGCGTGTACCGCATACCCGCCTGCGCAGGCTACTCGGTCGCCGACCCGCAAGCTTGTGATCCCACCTCCGAGCTCTTCAATAACGCCGGCGGATGAATAGCCCAGCGGGAGCGGTTGGTCCAGACGGCTGCGTACGGCTTGCAAAGTACTGAGCAGCCCGTCTTGCCGCACTTTATTGATGGTCTGCCGCACGAGATCCGGACGCGCGCGTGCTTTACCGATCATTCCCTTGCCGGCGAATTCGATCGCGGTGCGTTCCGTGCCTGCAGAAACAAAGGAAGCGACGGTCCGAATCAACGCCGTACCTGGAGCGGGTCTGGGAACCGGCACTTCCAGCACTTCAGGCTGGTCGGATCGAAGGTCTTGCACCACTTGTTTCATGAATCAGCCCGTGATTTTACAGGAGATCGGATGCTAGTACCTCCTCATAAAATGCCTGGGCTCTCTGCATCCCTTGCTTATAGTCTGCTCTCGTTTCGACAAGACGGATGTTTTCCTCTGCAGCACGCTCTTGCAATTCGGCATCCTCGAGTGCATGGGCAATTGCTTCCGCCACTTGATCCGCGCTCGCCGGGTCCACCAGCGTACCGTTCTTGCCGTCTTCGATCCACTCTCGAATCGATTGCAGATCTCCCGCCACGGGATAGGCACCGCACGCCATGGCCTCCAGCAGTGTATTCGGCGTGCCATCGTGCTCGCTGGGCGATACGGATACTTGAGCCCTACGGAAGACCACCGCAAGGTCGGAGGGAGTTAGTTTCGGCAGCAAGTGCACTGAATCTCCGATTCGCAGCCGCTCGATCCATTCTTCGGCCTTACGCTGACCGGCCATATTTGGGCAGAGGAAGACCGCCGTGGGCACTCGTTCGAGCAGTATTGGAATTGCCTTGAAGAACGTGTCGTTTCTCACATAGGCCCGAAAGCCACGCGGGTTGACCACCACGGGCACCTCCGGGGACAACATTTCGAGGACCTGGGTAAGCGCAGGATGTTCCGATTGACCGGGCTCCCCCGGAAAAAAGATGTCCCTTCGTACTCCACCGTTTCCCGGCAGCACCATTTGGGGTCGATCGTCGGCAAAGCCCCATTGCTGAGCAAGCTCCGCGTCGCGACGGGTGTCGGTGTGCAGCGCATTGGTCCGTGACAGCGTGCGGCGTGTGAGGTTGCGCATCGGGGGAGTGGTCGGGGCATGCAGAGTAAGATCGTTACCCCATATCGAGACCAGGAGCGGCGCAATTGGGTTGGAGGCAGCCGCCATGGCGCCTTCGAATGGGATGCGCATCGCATGCACCAGGTCGGGTTCAATCTCGGTGATCAAGGCCCGCACCTGCTTGGCGGAGCGACTAACGGTGGCAGGCCCAAGCCAGTGGCGGATCAATGTGCGCAGCCCGATCGTACTTGATGATGTCAATACACTGTTTCGCCCCTGGTTCCGACCGCTCTTCCGCCCCTCATTCCGCCCATCCTCCCGTCCCCTATTCCGCCCCTGATTGCGCATCTGCCCCCCATTTCGCTTACGCGTCCCGCGACCGATTCCACTAAAGGCGACAGGCACCGTGTGAAGGGTCTCGAGTCCACTAAGCCGAGGGCATTCGAAGGTTGAGATTAAATGAACTTCGGATCCGCCGGCGATGAAATGGCGGATCCAATTTCGGGATATGGGGCTCCTCCCATCGGCGATAAATAGGAGTCTCAAGGCTTGTACGCTCGGGGAGCTTCACACAAGGAAATTACTTCCAACCCGGGCTGGATACACGCGGGCTCTCCAACCGGCAACAAAAAGCTCCTCAACGGCTCCCCGCTCGATCAATGGCTTTTATAAAGACCTCTGCCATGACTTCGATATTCACTCGCTCCACAACAACTCGGTGCGATACCGCGCCCATTTGCGGCAGCTTTTCCGGATGCTCCAGCGCGCTTCGAAGCGCCTCGGTGAGCGCATTAAGATCTCCAGGTGGAATAAGCCAACCGTTTTCGCTGTTTACCAGATCCTGTTGCGACCCGTCCGCTTCGGCGACGATGACCGGGAGCGCGTGAGCCATCGCTTCCTGCACGGCCAGGCCACCCGTGCCGGGAAGAACAAACAAGTCTGTCTGCCGAAAGATGTCCTCGAGCTCTTCTCCGTGCAGGTGCCCCGTGAATCTTGCTTTTGGATATTCCTTCGCGGCCATCCGCTCAAGGTACGTTCGTTCTGGCCCATCTCCAACAATCCATAGCTCCGGCTTGACCCTTTGCGTGCTACATGCCCTCAGTAGCATATTTACGCGCTTGCGCTCCTGAAGGCGCCCCACAAATAACACCCGCGGAATGTCGGCTACTTTTCGTTGGCGTAGTTCGGCCGGTGGTCCCGTCGTGGCATTTTGGGCGATGTAGACACGATCCAAAGGGTATCCCGTAAGTCGATATTCTTCTGCCCCTACGCCACTGTATGCAATCAGCGCGTCAAACCGTTTTAGAAATGATTTCCAGTTGGCCAACGATCTGCCCGCGCCCAGCCCCCAGCCAATGACCGGCCTACCCTTCGCATGCATCCAGTCAGCCGCACGGCGGCTGGACGGATAGCGCGGGTTGGCCTCCATGATCAGCGCTTTGGGATCCCAGTCCTCAATCCACTCCATGATGTCACGCTGCAGACAAAGATACAGAGGACCCCCAAGAATATGCACGTTGCGGGCGGGCCAAAACCGAGCCACGTCCAGAGACTCCGTGGTTTGGATTGCTTCGCTTGATCTGGGCTTTCCGGCGTAGATGCTGAGACCTTCCGTGCAACGACTGGCGAGAAGATCAAAGAATGCCACTCGATAACTAGGCAGCACTCGCTGCTGGAGTGCGAGCCGGCCATTGAAAAGAGTGACGTCATTCATACTACGGAAC
>JAZGCZ010000224.1:0-2083 GCA_036477195.1 Anaerolineales bacterium
GAGCGAGCCCGATACAATCGAGACCGTGGGATAGAATTTTTGAAGTCGGGGTAAATTCTCCCCGTCAACCTGAGCTTAATACAATCGAACCCGTGAGCTAGGGTCGAAGGATGGAACCCATGTCGATGTCTTCTAATGGTGCTGAACTCAACCACAAGGAAATCTTGCGCTACTCCCGCCATCTCCTGATGCCGGAGGTTGGGCTTGAAGGTCAGTCGAAACTAAAGGACTCTTCCGTGCTGATCATTGGTGCGGGCGGTCTGGGATCTCCTGTTGCGATGTACCTGGCAGCTGCCGGAGTCGGACGGATCGGGCTGGTGGACTATGACGTGGTCGATTTTACTAATTTGCAGCGCCAGATCATCCATGGAACGTCCACACTCGGAGAGCGAAAGGTCCATTCGGCTCGGGACCGCATGCTTGATATCAACCCTGAAGTTCAGGTCGATATCTACGATGAGGCTTTCACCTCCGAGAACGCGTTCCGAATCGCCGACCCTTATGAGGTTATCGTCGATGGAACAGACAACTTCCCCACCCGCTACCTCGTAAACGACCTATCGGTCCTTACCGGCAAGCCAAACGTGTACGGCTCGATCTTTCGGTTTGAGGGTCAGCTCAGCGTCTTCTGGGCCGAGCGCGGGCCGTGCTACCGATGCTTGTTTCCCGAACCGCCTCCGCCGGGCCTGGTTCCTTCCTGTGCGGAGGGCGGCGTCTTCGGAGTGCTGCCGGGCACCATCGGCGCTCTCCAAGCCACAGAAACCCTCAAGCTGCTGTTGGATATCGGCGAGCCGATGATCGGCAAACTGCTCCTTTTTGATGCCTTGGAAATGAGCTTCGAAGAACTCCGTCTCAAAAAGAATCCAAATTGCCTCGTATGCTCTGAGAACCCCGAAGTTACAGAATTGATCGATTACGAGGCCTTCTGCGGCGTGCCTGGTCACGACCGAGAGGAAGGAATGCTCTCGAGCGAATGGGAGATCGATCCGGCCGACCTCGCGAAACGTCTGGAGCAAGGCGAGCGAGTGCGATTGATCGATGTCCGCGAACCACACGAACTTGAAATTTCACGCATCGAAGGAGCTGAACTCTTTCCGTTGGGCGGGCTCGCGGCACGCTTGCACGAGCTCGACAGCGCAGACGAAATGGTGATCTTCTGCAAAACTGGCTCTCGGTCAGCCCGCGCGGTTGAGCTTCTGGCTGGCGCAGGATTCCGCAAGCAAAAGAACCTGCGCGGGGGGATCAACGCTTGGGCGCGGGAAGTAGACCCGAGCCAGCCGCTGTACTAGCGATCGCCAAATCCCACGCATCATGAACCCGCGCGATTCTCTCCTGCGCAATCCCGCGAATCGCGAACGCGTGCAATTCCCTCCCATGCTCCATCCCACGCATCGCGCACCCGCGCGATTCTCTCCATACTCAATCCCACGCATCGCGAACGCGCGCGATGCTCAAATCCAGCTCCCGGATTCACTGCGAGTTTGGCTATGCGCACTAGATTCTGGCGTGGGCTGGCCTTGACGAGCATCTCGTACCGCCTTTATACTCTCTCGACAATTTAATACTTCCAGGGCGTTGAAGAGGAAGAGTAAGCGCTGAAACGGCGACCCAGAGAGCGGGCGTCAGGTGAAAGCCCCGTTCGTACGACAGCGTTGAATGGACCTCGGAGCCGCAGGGCGAAATGCCTAATGGCAGAGTAGCCTGAGCCGGGCTGGCCACCGTTATCATGGCTGCGGGCATCGCTACGTGTGGCTGTGCCCGAAGAGAGTGAGGCTGGCATCAATCCCCCGTCGCATCACTGACGGGGTTGTTGGTTAAGGTCTAACTGGAGTGGCACCGCGGGCGTTCCAGCGCTCGTCTCCATGCGTTTTGCGCAGAGACGGGCGCTTTTTGTATTCGCAGTTGTGGCTAATAGGAGGTGCCACGAAGGTTTTTGAGCAGGGCCGCGAAACTTTGAATCCTTAAGGAGGAGAAACATGTCCAAACAATACAAATATCAATTGTCAGAGAGCGACATCCCAAAGACCTGGTACAACATCCAGGCCGATCTAGGCTTCGACCTTCCCCCGCTCCTGCACCCTGA
>JAZGCZ010000023.1:0-4067 GCA_036477195.1 Anaerolineales bacterium
AAAACCGAAGATGAAACTCGGACTACAACAAACAACCACTGATGAAAGGAGAAAACTAATGAGAACACTAAACACCCTGCTCGCCATCGTTTGCGTTGCCGCTGTTTTGGGAGGCATTCAGGTGCAAGCACAGGAAACGAGATCGCCGCTCGTAAGACAAATGTATAACGGTAATTTCCCGCCCGAGGAGGAGGCGCAGCAACTGCGTGACGAGCTCTTCTACAACCAGGCGATTTGGGCCTACATGACCATGTTACCGGCGTTGAATACCATTGGTTTGCGTGACGGTTCCGAGAAGGCATTCGGCGCGGGTTACAACGTGCTGCCAATCTGGAAGAGCCGGATGGATGCCCGCGCATGGGTGCCGACACCCAATTCTGACATCGTGTATGCGATGAGCTATCTGGATCTCAAGGAGACGGGGCCACTGGTTGTCACCGCGCCGCCCAACACCATCGGCATGTTCACCGATTTCTTCCAGCGTACGATCACGGATGTGGGGGCGATCGGTCCCGACCGGGGTAGCGGTGGGCTCTACCTGCTTTTGCCGCCCGATTACCAGGGACATGTTCCGCCCGGCTACTTCACCTTTACCTCTTCCACATACAATGTCTTTCTGTTCTTCCGTTTCCTCATGACGAAAGGCCCGAACGGCCCTGACCCAACCGCCGGTGCGGCCAACGCTGAGCAGACTCGCGTCTATCCGCTCTGGGCAGAAGAAAAGAGCCTGAACAAGATGGTGTTCCCGGACGGTTCCGGCCAGCGTATCAATATGATGTACCCAACGGATTATTCCTACTGGACAAAGCTCAAAGCATTTGTCGATTATGAGGCAGTTGAAGCCATAACTCCCGAACTCCGTGGCGTGCTTGCCGCCATCGGAATCATCAAGGGGCAGCCCTTTGCGCCAACAGCTGGGCAGAGGGAACTGCTGGAAAAGGCTGTGGATAGGGCGCCAAGAATGATCCTGGCACTACGCATGGAAATTCGCCCCGACAAGCGGAACATCTATTACGAGGATCGTCAATGGCTACGTATTTGGGCAGCATCCACGGCAGACTGGATGCAGGAGAGCTACCTTGACACCAATGTACGCGCCTCCTTCTTCCAAGTCGGCTATTCCTCGGCACCAGCCATGGTGATGCGCACCATCAACAAAGGATCGAAATATCCGATCACCTTTCGTGATGCAGACGGGGACCTCCTGAATGGCAGCAACCAGTACAAGCTGCACCTGCCTGCCGACATTCCTGCGCGGTTGTTCTGGGCAGTTACGCTCTACAATGTCACAGACGGAACAATGCCGGAAACTCCTACGCAGCTGATCCCAGGAAGGAACGGCTTCGAGGACACAGAATTGAACGAGGACGGCTCAATCGATCTCTACTTTGGCCCGACACAGCCCGAGGGAGTGGCTGATCTTAACTGGGTCCAGACCCTTGAGAATCGGAATTACCTCATGGGCCTCCGCATCTACGGAAGTGCTGTCGAGTTCTTCGACCAGACCTGGAGACCGGACGATGTCGTGAAGGTGAATTAATCAAGGGCTGCCGAGCTTTGAGCCATGCCCCTTAGTTTACAAAGGGGCATGGCTCTACATGAAGATGGGCAACAGGGAGACTGTCGAGCGGGCCTACACCTCTCCGATCTGGTACACACCGTGACCTGCTGCTGCGGATGAACCTGGCACCTTGAACCAGCCAAGAAGGCATTTCACGAAGGTATCTTCCTTACCTCTCCTTGGCCTTGGAGCTTCGAGCAAGATAGCCATACAATACTTTCCGCTATAAGGAAGATACCTTCTATGGCTTCCCTTCATTATGATCCACGTCCAAGCCGAGCTCTCAGTTCGTTCTGGTGAATACCCGGCGGAGATCACCTGACCGGCTTCATTTTACTTGACGTGACTATTTAGTTACGTTACTATATAGAAACATAATATAGCAAGGAGGACACAAGATGACTGAAGTACAAACCCTCAACCAAGCCATTGTCGAGTTCAGCCAGGAGATCACGATCGACGCCCCCCCCGCGGAGGTCTTCGAAGGCATGGTGCATCGACTTACAGACGGACACCGAGGAGGCCCCCCGGACCTGGCGCCGCTGCGACTTGAGCTCGAGCGCAAACCGGGCGGCCGTTGGTTTCGCAACCTAGGCGAAGACACCGGCCACCTGTGGGGCTTCGTGCAATCGTACCGACCGCCGACGCTGCTCGAGATCTTCGGTCCGATGTTCATGTCCTATCCGGTCTCGGGTCACATGATCATCCGTTTTGAGGCCGCCGATGACGGAACCAGGCTTTCGTTTCGATACTCGGCCTTCGGCCTGCTCCAGGACGACCATCGGACCGGAATTAAGGCTGGATTTGCCTCCCTGCTCGAGGACGTCAAGGAAAGGGCGAAAGCCTAGAAAGCGAATGGGATGGTTGACGACCGAGACGCCGTTTGGAAGGCCCTGGCGGATAGCACGCGCAGGCGGATTCTCTCCCTGCTGCGCGAAGGACCTTTGACCACGACCGAGATCGTGAGCGCGCTACCCCATCTCACGCGCTTCGGCGTCATGAAACACATGTCGGTTCTTCGTGACGTCGATCTCATTACTGTGCGCGAAGAGGGGCCCCGTCGCTTCAACTCACTCAACGTCGTGCCGATCCGGTGCATCTATGAACAGCTCGTGGACGACTACCAGGATCTCTGGGCAAAGCAGCTCACCGGACTAAAGCGCGAACTCGAATCTCGAACTCAAGACACCAAGAAAGGAAAACCGCAATGAACAGAACGTACTCTATCTTGACCGCTGCCAGCCTCCTCTTCTCCGTAGCGATCTTCGCTGAGACACAGCAACCAGCGCGGGATCTGCCGCGCGACCTCGAGGTGGAGCTCGCCCTGAGCGCTCTACCGTCCCATCTCAGGGCCAGCGCCACCATCTACGTACTTGGCGCGTCCGGGAGGTTCGAAGTCGCCCGGGAGGGGACTAACGGGTTTCACACCTTCGTATCCCGCAACGACCCGAATGCCTTCCACGGCAGATGGCCTCACACCGAATACCGTGACGACATCTTTGTTCCGATCGCCTTTGACGACGCTGGCGCGAGGGCACACATGCAAGTCTTCTTCGATATGGCGGATCTCCGGGCCGCGGGGACAACTGCCGAGGAGATGAAGGTCATCATCAATGGTCGCTATAACACTGGTTACTACCTCGCACCCGATCGAGCCGGAATCTCCTACATGTTGGCTCCGTTCATGAGAACCTACGTCGACCCCGAAGAGAGCGACCTGGTAGAGACCATGAACGTACCCCACTACATGTTCTACGCGCCTGGAGTCACTAACGATCAGATCGGTGGGAAGTTCCGGAGCCAGTATCCCTACATACTGAATCGGTCTTCGGGGCCGCATGGGTACATCATCCAACTGGTCGGTCAGACGGAACAAGAGGCGATAAACATGGAGTACTCGAAGATGATCGCGGAACTCTGCCAAGTGCGAGATGTTTATTGTCTTTTGGACTAGATGGGTTAGCTTCGTCCCGATTCTTGCTAAATTAGCTGATTGATCATGAAGGACGCGACGATGCTGCGACGGATGAATCTCGAGCCTTAGACCAGCCAAGGAGGCATTTTACGAAGGTATCTTCGTGCCCTCTCCTTGGCCTCGAATGCTTTCATGAGTATTTAGATAGGTATCCCGCAAAGGAACAAATGCGGAAGGGCCTTGCCGATCTATCCAGGGAGACCAGCTGCCTGGATGACAACTTCACAGCTGAAGAGCTGCGGATCATCACCTTAAGGCCCGGGTGGACCTGGGTGCAGTTTGCAGAGCGGAGACGACGGTAGAGCTGAACACCAATTGAAGAATGGTGCGATGCGAGGTTATTAGGAAATTGAGTGAGGAAATCCGATGACTGATAATAACCCGGTTTACTCAACATCCCGGCTCAACTCTGTTTGCAGGGTGCTGGCTTCCTTTGGCGCCAGGATCATCCACAAAACGGAGACCGAACCGGATGAGCCACAGCCGATCAGCAGCTATCGGCTTGAAAAGCTTCTAGGGCGCGGTGGTATG
>JAZGCZ010000024.1:0-4979 GCA_036477195.1 Anaerolineales bacterium
TGATCCTTCAGCCATGCCGCTCGATAGACGAGCAATCGGGCCGCATCCACATCGGCCGCCATCTCCGCGATCGAGGCCTGAATCATCTCGAAGTCTCCGATGCGCTTCCCGAACTGCCGGCGGGACCTGGCAAATTCGACCGATGCCTCCAGACAGGCCTGTGCAACGCCTAATGCTCCCGCCGCGACTCCCAGACGACCGTGGTCGAGGGCCGACATCGCCACCTTGAATCCCTCACCCGGCTTGCCAAGCAGCGAATCATGCGCGACCTGACACTGAGTGAAAACAAGCCGGGCGTGATCTGCGGCCCGATGGCCCAGTTCCACACCCGGCATCGGCTCTCGCTTCAGACCCTCTGAATTGGCCGGGACCAGGAAGGCACAGATGCCGGCATGCCGCTTTTCGGGATCAAGCGTGGCAAAGACCAGGGCCAGATCGGCGATGCCGCCGCTGGTGATCCAGATCTTTTCACCCGCGAGCTCCCAGCCTGTTTCGCGTTCAGTGGCCAATGTCTCAAGGCTGGCGGCGTCGGAGCCGGCGTTTTCCTCGGTCAGCGCGTAGCATCCAAGCTGCTCGCCGCTGGCCAGCGCCGGCAGCAATTCCTGCTTTTGCTCTGCCGTCCCCCAGTTGTTCACCGCCTGTGACACCAGGCTGGTATGGACGGTCATCAGACCTCGGACTGAAGAATCGACTATTCCCAGCTGCTCATACGCCAGGACCAGTGAAATATGATCCCAGCCACCGCCGCCGTACTCCTCAGGCAGCGGGCCGCCCAGCAGACCGATTTCTCCCATGCGTCGAATGAGATCGGCTGGCATGGCGCCCTGCTCGTCCATTTCTCGCGCCAGCGGCGCGACCTCCTTCTGTGCGAAGTCGCGGGCAAGCTCTTGAACTTCTAGCTGATTGGGGGAGAGCGAAAAATCGATCGCTTGGCCCTTTCTGTCTCGCTCAATCTACGACTCCGACCGCTTCGATCTCAATCATCGCCGCCGGATCCCAGAGCCGGCTGATCTCCACCAGAGTCATCGCCGGATAGTGTTCTCCAAAGTGGCGGCGGTAGATCTTGCCAATTTCGGACGCCTTCGACTTGTAGGCTTCGGCGTCGGTCACAAACAGCGTCATCTTTACAATGTCAGCCAATTCGACCGAAGCCTCACGAGCGGTCAGACTCAAATTCATAAGCACCTGATCGAACTGCACCACCATGTCGCTCGGTCCCACGATCTGGCCCTCCCCATCGAGGGAGGTGTGGCCGGCAAAGTGGATGATGCGGCTGCCTTCCGCGCTGAAGGCGTAGCTAAAGCCCCGCGGCTCAGGAAGTGATTCGGGGTTAATTGGCTCGCCCATCATCGGCCCTTAAACACGGGCCTCTCCTTTTCGCTACAGGTTTGGTAGAAAACACTTTGATCTTGGCCCATCATCGGCCCTTGAACCTGGGCTTCTCCTTGTTTTTGAAGGCCTTGTAGAAGGCCTTGTGGTCCTCCCCCATCATCATCAATGCCTGAACCTGAGCCTCCGACTCCAGCGCTGAAGCCAGGTCCATGTTCCGCTCGTTCTCAATCATGCGCTTGGTGGCCGCCAGCGCAAAGGTGGGCCCATCCGCCAGCTGCCGTGCGATTGCCATGGCCGTATCGAGTAGCTCGCCATCCGGCACCACTCGATTGGCGAGCCCCATTCGCTCGGCAGAATCGGCATCGACCTTCTCCCCCAGCATCAGGATTTCGGCCGCCCTTCCCACTCCAACCACCCGCGGGAGCAGATAGGCTGCCCCCATATCAGCCCCCGCCAGGCCAGCCTGGGTGAACAGAAAGGAAAAGCTGGCAGATTCTGCGACTACTCTAAGATCGCTCGCAAGCGCGAGCACCGCCCCTGCTCCGGCCGCGATACCGTTGACGGCTGCGATGATCGGCTTATCCAGCCTGCGCATGTACTTGACGACCTCTCCGGTCATCCTCGTAAATTCCAAATGCGAGCGCATGTCGTCTTCCAGTAACTTTCCGATGATCTTCTCGACATCGCCGCCTGAGCAGAAGGCGCGCCCCTCTCCAGTGATGACCAGCACCTTCGGCTGTTCCTCGGCATGCAGCTCTCTGAAAAGGTCCCGTAGATCCGCATACAGCTCGAGCGTCAGCGCGTTCAGCACATCCGGGCGTGTCAGGGTCAGCAGCCCGACCTCGTCTTCGATATCAAATTTGTATTCCGCCACCTATCCTGTCCTCCCTACCAACCGCCGAACGGATCCCAATGGATCACCTTGTCCGGTCGGATTTTGTAGATGCGCCGCACCTCGCCGGGAAATCGCCAGGACGCTGGATAACGATCGAGCTCGTGATAGCGCTTCGCCAGCTTATCGAGGTGTTCGTCCGCGCCCTCTTCGGTGATCTCCGTCACCTCCCCCTGAATTCCTAGATATCGCAGCGGCTTCTCCGGGTCGGTGATCTCCAACGCCACGCGCCGCCTGCGCTCCATGTTCAAATCCTTCTGCCGACCTTTGGCGGAATTGATCAGAATGTACTCCCCGTCGTAATCTGCGTACACCGGAGTCACGTGGGGCAGCCCGTCGTGAAGCAGCGAAGCGAGATGCCCATAGGCTTTTTTCTCAAACAGATCCAGGAACTCAGTGTGGATCGGCCCCTCGTTCTTCCAGCGCCAACTCTCATAGCGTTCCAAGAAATCGGGATCCTGATCCCGCAATCGTCGGTAGCTGATCCGATTGCTGCGCCTCATCAGCTTGTAGGCGAATGGAAGCGGATCCAGCTCGATGTCTTCCTGTACGTTCTCAAGCCAGTACAGGCTGTCCAATGCCGCGTCCTGAAAAGCATCCGCGCGCGGCTTGCGACGCTTCTCGAACGTCTGCAGCGCCTCTTCGACCGTGTTCTCTTGAGCCAGCGCGCCGGCGAGCGCGATCGAGTCTTCTACCGCGAGCTTCGTTCCCGATCCAATGGAGAAATGCACCGAGTGGAGTGCGTCGCCCAGCAGCACGACGTTGCCGTGATGCCAGTGCCTGTTTCGCACCAGCACGAAATTGCTCCATTGTGAACGATTGGAGATCAGCGGCTCTCCATCGAGCTGCTTCTTGAAAACGTCCGCTAAGGCTTCGGCCGTTTGCTCCTCACTCATATGCTCAAAACCCGCGCGCGACCAGGTCTCCGGGTCACACTCAACGATAAAGGTGCTCATCTCCGGGTCAAAACCATAGGCGTGGGCGATGTAGAGTCCGTCCTCATGGGGATGGAACATCATGGTGAGCGCCGAAAACGGCTTTGACGTTCCGTACCAGATGTAGTGATTCAGTCGCTGTTCCAGCTGTGGCTGAAACTCTTCCTCATAGGTCTCGCGAATTGTGCTCTTGAGCCCATCTGCGCCGACGAGCAGATCACAATCGCGCAGTGCATCCGGATTATCGATATCGGTGTCGAACTCAAGCGTGATACCGAGGCTCCGGCAGCGCGCATGCAGCGAGTTCAGAAGGCGGATGCGCTTGATCCCCGAGAAATCGTTCCCGCCGACGGAAACCGTCTGACCTTTGTGAACCACATCCACCCGATCCCAAACCTGCGATTCCTGAATCAGCTCCGTATAGGTTTCAAAGTCGGCGCCTCGCAAACTTGCGAGCGTGCCCCCAGAAAGCACAATTCCCCAGCCATAGGTATTGTCCGCAGGATCACGCTCATAGACTGTGATCTCATGCTGCGGGTCCAGCTTCTTGGCCAACAGGGCAAAGTACAGACCTGCAGGGCCGCCTCCGGCAATGTTGATCTTCACTCTATCTCCGCTTCAATGATAGACTGCCGCAAATGGTGTCCATTTACCGATATACGGATTTGCGTCCGAACGAGCTTACGCATCGGTTGGAGCAATACCCGGTGGCTATCGCCCCCTGGGGTGCCCTGGAATGGCATGGCCCACACCTCCCGTTCGGCCTGGATGGGCTGGTAGCAGAAGCCTTCGGAGAACACCTGGCGGAAAAAACCGGAGCCATACTGCTTCCCACGACCTATTTACCCATCACCGCGTTGCCGCATGCACAATCCATTCCGTTTCGCACCGATGTGGTGCGAGGCTCGTGGGAGGACCTGCTGCTTGGCCTCGGGTCGGCCGGATTTAAGCTTGTATGCTTAATCAGCGGTCATTACGCCCAGGGTCACGAAATCGTTCTGTCAGAAGTTGCAGAACAGGTCACTCGCGACCAAGGGCCGCTAGTGTTGGCAGGTACACCCCTTGCTTTGCTCGGAGATCCGGCTCTGCTGGATCATGCAGGCCTCTGGGAAACCTCCCAACTGCTCGCCTCGCGACCCGATCTGGTGGATCTGAAAGCCCTGCCTCCCGAAACGGAATTATCGGCAAAAGATGTGGCCGTTCTCGGCCCGGATCCTCGCTCCGCAACCGCAGCCAAGGGCCGCGAAATACTCGGCAAGGCGCTGGAGGCCTGGTCAGATTGGATCGAACGCCTGCTATCAGAGGACGATCCTCAGCCACTATATGACCTTTACTCCGAGCGCCGCTCCAGCTACCAGGGCTATGTCGACCAGTACTACGATGGCTCCTGGGAGAAGGCGCTCGAGTCCTGGTGGGCTGAGCGCTCAGGTTGAGCACGCCCTAGCCCACAATCTCCCGCATTGCTTCTACGACAATCTCGTTCTCCTGCTCACGATTGTAAAAGTACGGTGAGATGCGCACCGCGCCCGGTCTTTTGTCCACAATAATATTCCTCTCGGCCAGCGCGCGAGTAATTCCCATTGGATCCTCGGCCTCCACGATCGTCATCCCGGCCCGTTGATCGGGCTCATCGGGGATGCGCAGCTTGAAGCCCCGCTCACGAAGGCGTGCGACCAAATCCTGGTTTAGTTCGGAAGTCCTCTGCCTCAAATTTTCGGCGCCTATCTCATTGATAATCTGCAAGCCTGCCTTGCCCGCATAAACCGCGCCCACAGAGGGAGTTCCCGCCTCAAACCTGCGCGCGTCCGCGTGGAATTCCA
>JAZGCZ010000025.1:0-8963 GCA_036477195.1 Anaerolineales bacterium
CTTGAGTGCGTTTCAGCAGTCTGCGGACAGCCTCACGCAGGGATGTCAGGGGTCGGCCTTCTCTGCCGGCTTCCTTAGGTTTCGAATGCGGTCAGCCAGCTGACGATACAGGGAGGGTCTTCCATCACGAGGCCGGACGAACGTGCTTTTCGGAGGATCAACGCCGACGGTCTTCCAGTACAGGTAGCCCAAACACAGGCGGCCAGTCGCTACAACAGGAGCTGCGAGCAGCAAACCGACGATCCCAAAAAGACTGCCGGCAGCCAATACCGCCAGCAGAACCACAAGCGGGTTTAGTGCCAAGCTCTGCCCGATCACGCGTGGGTAAAGGAAGTTGTTCTCGATCTGCTGAATAAATATTCCCGCTGCAAGCACGATCAGGGCATAGCTAACAGGGGTTAGTCCCCAAGGATTGGTATCCTGGAACAGGGCGATAAGTACTGATACGATGGCCGTGATCCACGGCCCAAATATGGGTACAAACTCAAGTATGCCGGCCAACAAGCCCAGCCCGATGGAATTGTTGACGCCCAGGATGGACATAATAACGACGGTCATGGATCCGACCGCCAAGCCCATGATCAGCTGGCCTCGGAAAAACGATTGCCAGATTGAGCCGACATCGGTCATGATGCGGCTCGCATCGGATTTGTAGGGCCCGGGTACCCAGCCGATGACCGCCCACCCGAAACGGTCCAAATAGAGCAGCAAGTAGAAACCGATCACAAGGATTAGCACGCTGGTACCAACAAAGGTAGCCGTCGCGCCAGCTACGCCTCTCAGAATGACGCCGGTTTGGGAAATTAGGGGTGTTATGGCTGAAGAGATTCCATCGATAAAGGCATCCAAATTGGCTTCGGCTAGATTGATGGTCCATGGGCCGATCACGTACTCCAGCGCCAGGAGGTCCTTGATAAAGTCTGGCAGATCTCTCGATACACCGGATAGGTTTTCGCCAAAAGCGGCGATGCGATTTGCGGCTGCAATGCCGATCCCGGTCGTTGCCGCCACCAGGACGATCACGATCACCACATAGATCAACGCCACCGCCACGCCGCGGCTCATCCCGGTTGATCGTTGGAGACGAAGCGCAACCGGATGGAGAATGTAGGCTAGTAGCAGCGCGATGATAAATGGTACGAGGAACTGTCGCAACTGATAGAGAAGCAAGGTGGCAAGCATGAAGAGAATTACGCCCACTACCAGCCGCGTGCTCTGCTTCCAGAGCGGCGATTCCGTGCCTTCTATTGAGATGGGTTGCTCGTCACTCACCGGTGTCGTATCCGAAATTTTCTAGCGACTTGGCCGATTATCGCACCAAGGACGGCTCTCCGCTATGAATTTCGCTTGGGAAGCAACTCTTTGCAATTCTGCTCGATAGTCGCTAGCGCCTCGATCGATCATCGCGCCTCGGGCGGCTCTCCGCAGTTAATTTCGCCTGGGAAGGAGCCCTTTACGTCGATCTCTAACGTCTCGAGCGATTGTCGCGTCTCGGGCCCCCTCTGCGCTGCGAACTTCGCTTGGGGGGTCGATCGTGTTCAATGGCCTCGTCCAGCGTCCAGCCTTCCAGAACCGCCGTGCGAGAGAGGCGGACTTTGCCCATGGAGTCAATCGCGGTCACCATCACGGTGATCTCCTCGCCGACCCTTGCCACGTCTTCGACCTTATCCACGTGCTCGGGCGCCAGCTGCGAGATATGCACCAGGCCATCTTTGTTAGGCAGGATCTCGACAAATGCCCCAAAATCCGTTACCCGCACGACCTTGCCCGTGTAGATGCGACCTGCGACTGCTTCTTCAATGAGAGCCTCCACCATTTTACGGGCTGCCTCAGCACCTGGTCCATCGGAGGAGGCGATGTAGATTGTGCCATCGTCTTCAATGTCGATCCGGGCACCGGTTTCTTCTTGAATACCTCTTATGACCTTGCCGCCGGGCCCGATCACAGCGCCGATCTTCTCTTGATCGATTTTGATCACCGTCATGCGCGGCGCATGCGGCTTCATCTCTTCGCGGGGGCCAGGTATGACCTCTTCAATCTTGTCCAGGATGGTCATTCGAGCCTCGCGGGCCTGCGCCAGCGCTTCGGACATTAATTCTGAGGTCACTCCCTTAATCTTGATATCCATCTGCAAGGCAGTAATCCCCTCGCGGGTGCCGGCCACCTTGAAGTCCATATCGCCAAGCTGATCCTCAATGCCTTGAATGTCCGTCAGGATGGCGTTGCGCTCACCATCTGAAATCAATCCCATTGCAATCCCGGCGACGGGGGCCTTAATTGGCACGCCGGTATCCAGCAACGCGATCGTCGACCCACACACGGAGGCCATGGAGGTAGATCCGTTCGACGAAAGCACCTCTGAGACAAGCCGCAAGGTGTAGGGAAAGTCTTCCTGTGAAGGGAGCACTGGAATTAACGCACGCTCTGCCAGGGCACCGTGTCCGATCTCTCGTCGTGAGGCACCTCGCATGAATTTAGCCTCTCCCGTCGAAAAAGGAGGGAAGTTGTAGTGGTGCATGTACCGCTTCACTTCGACGGGGGAAAGATTGTCAAGCTCCTGCCGTTCGCGAGGAGTGCCGAGTGTCGCTAAGGTGAGGACCTGCGTCTCGCCCCGCCTGAACATGCCTGATCCGTGAGTCCGCGGACTGAGATCGAACTGCACATCAAGCGCTCGCAGATCGGTCGACCCACGGCCATCAAGGCGGGTTCCACCGCTCAGTACGCGCTCGCGCACTGCGTATTTTGCCTTGCTCCAAACGACCTCGCGTACCTCTGAGCTACTCTGATCCTCGAGCGCCTCTCTGGCCTCTTCCACTAGATCATCCATGGCGCCATAAAAGCCGCCCTTATCATGGGTAGCGTTGGCCACCTCTTTGATCCGGTCTTCGCCCCATTCGGCAACGGCTTCTTCGACCGATGGCTCTGGCGCAAATGACAGGTAGTCACGCTTGGGTTTTCCAAATTCTTCACGCATCTTCTCCTGCACTTCGATCAGGGCCATCATCTGCTCATGGCCAGCTTCGATGGCGGAGACCATCAACTGCTCATCCAACACGTCCGCGTTACATTCCACCATCATGATGGCATCTCGTGTGCCCGCCATGCGGAGGTCTAACCCGTTTGCTGCCGCATCCTGATAGGAGGGATTGAAGACGAAGCCCCCTTCTGTATCTCGCCCCACGCGAATTGCGCCGAGCGGACCGTCCCATGGAGCATCCGAGATGGTCAGCGCGGCCGATGCGCCGAGAATAGCGAGGACATCGACGGGGGTTTCGCCGTCCCAGGAAAGCGAATACAGGATGACTTGTACATCGTTTCGCATGTCCTTCGGGAATAGCGGACGAAGCGGTCGATCGGTCAGTCGATCGATCAAAATCGCCGTTTCAGGGGGTCGGCCTTCTCGGCGGAAGAAAGAACCGGGGATCCTGCCCCCGGCGTACATTCGCTCTTCGTAATCGATTGTGAGGGGGAAGAAGCTGATGCCTTCCCGTGGGGTACGGCCCATGGTGGCCGTTGCCAGCAACAGAGTGTCACCTTGACGCACCGTTACGGCTCCGCCGGCCTGCTCCGCAAAGCCGCCGGTCGCGATCGTGATGGTTTTGCCATCAACGACCACCTCAAATTGTTTGTCGCCTAACATTAGTAATCCTCCCCGCCCGGGGCCAGCGAGGGTCAGGTACTGGAGCACGGCCTGCAAGCGATCGGCCTAAAGGACGGGCTCCAATTCCCGACCCATCAACAACCCTGGGGCTACGTTCCGAAATTTCTCCTGCTTGAAGTGGAGACCGGATGTCTCACACCATTAAGAAAAGTGGGCGGATGATTTCTCCGCCCGTCTGAAAAAGCTGCTACTTGCGTCGGATGCCTAGACGGTCCGTTATGGACAGATAGGCTTCCGCGTTCTTGCTCTTAAGATAAGCCAGATGCTTACGCCGTCGTCCAACCAGCTTGATTAGTCCCAGGCGACACGATTCGTCGTGTTTGTGCTCCTTCAGATGCTCCGTGAGCTGCTGTATGCGGCGCGAAAGAATCGCCACCTGAACTTCAGGTGACCCGGTATCGCTATCATGCCGGTGATACTCACCGATCAGTTGGTTCTTCTCTTCCTTCGTAAGCGTCATGTGCAAGAATTCCTAAATCCCGTCAAACGCGAGATTATACCATCCTGACGCTCTGACTATTGAATCGCGCCCTAAGCCTCTTTACCAGAGGGCTGGACTTTTCCTCATCAAGGAAGTTCATGGTTTCTTCGGGCGCCACATTCTCAAGCGCCGCGATCAACGCAACCAGCGCCTCCCGCATTTCTCCTCTAGCCCCGCCTAGACGGCCTTCAAGGAGGCCGAGAATTGATGGTAGATCCTCGAAATCAGGGTCGCTGACTCTTTTTCGCAGCGCATATAACGCCAATACTCGGCTGCGGCCTCTTTTCTCATCCAACCAATTCCCGACCTGGTCTATGAATCCGGTGGGATCTGCCTGCCGCCAACTAGTCAGCCCGCGTTCACCGAGCTCGCGAACGATTTCGATCGGCACATTCTGGCCTGCCCAACGTTTGGCGGTGGCCGCCACCTCGGGGTCTTCGATTCGTTCCAACAGACCTGCTGCAAGCAGCCAGGTATCAGGTAGGCTCTCTTTCCATAGGGCCTCAGAGAGTGCTTTCTGTTGTGCATGCTGCCGGAGTGCTCCACGGATCGATCGAATAACGGGAGTGGGTACCGTTGGCACCGAGGATCGAGTTTGATCGGAGTATTCTTCGACGAGATCTCGCACGAAGCGAGCTATTTGGTCCGGCTCGTCGGGCAGCGCGATCAGGTCTTCGACCTGTCGCGCAAGTCGGTTTGGATCGATTGCGGGCATTATTAGTAGGCGCGGGCGAAAATTGCGCGCTCAGTCGCCGGGTTACCGCAGTGAATGCACACCCCTTCGCCACCGGGCTGATCGAGGGGGATCGCTCGGTTCGTAGCTTTGGTCTCCTGCTTGATCTCGGCCTCACAATCTGCTCTGCCGCACCACCAGACATCGGCCCAGCCAGTCTTGACCACTTCCTGAAACTCAGCGTAGTCAGCAGGGTCGTGAGTGTTCTCTCGCATGAACTCTCGCGCCTTTGCGAGCATGTTGGCCTGAATTTCGTCCAGGGTTGCCTGTACCACTTCAGCGACCCCTTCCACGGGTGCGCTGCTCCTGCCCTTCTCGTCACGTCTGGACAGCGTTACCTGGTGCTGCTCCACATCCTTGGGTCCGATTTCAATCCGCAGCGGCACTCCGCGCATCTCCCAATCGTTGAATTTGAATCCGGCCGTGACTTCCTCGCGGTCATCCACCTTCACTCGAAAGTCCCCTAACGCCTGTCGAACTACTTCTGTTTGTTCCAGTACCACGCTTTTCTGTTCCTCATTTTTGTGAATCGGAACAATCACGACCTGGAACGGTGCCAGTCGTGGAGGGAGGACCAGGCCCTGGTCGTCTCCATGCACCATGATGATGGCGCCGACCACGCGAGTAGAGAGCCCCCAGGAGGTCGTGCTGACGTATTGCCGTGAATTTTCTCGATTGAGATATTGGATCTCGAACGCACGCGCGAAGTTTTCTCCGAGGAAGTGCGAAGTCCCGGCTTGCAGTGCCCGTGTGTCCCCCATCATCGCCTCGATGCTGTAGGAGTTGACTGCTCCGGCAAAACGCTCGCTCTCGCTCTTGCGCCCCATGATGACCGGTATTGCAGCCTCGTTCTCGGCGAAGTCGGCGTAAACCTCGAGCATCTGCAGGGTCTCGGCCTCTGCTTCTTCAGCGGTTTCGTGCGCGGTGTGCCCCTCTTGCCAGTAGAACTCAGTCGTTCGTATGAACAACTTTGTGCGAAGCTCCCAGCGCACGACGCTGTTCCAGACGTTGATCAACACCGGGAGATCGCGATAGGACTGGATCCATTTGGCGTACATGTGTCCGATGACGGTTTCTGAAGTAGGACGGACCACCAACGGCTCATCTAGTTCCTCTCCGCCAGCGACCGTCACGACCGCCAGCTGTGGGGAGAAACCTTCTACGTGGTCCTTCTCCTTCTCCAGAAAACTCATGGGAAACAGTACCGGAAAAGCGGCGTTCACATGCCCGGTTGCCTTAAACCGTGTGTCGAGCGCAGCCTTGATGTTCTCCCACAGTGTCCAACCGTAAGGGCGCACCACCATTGTGCCGCGCACCGGCCCGTAGTCGGCCAACTCGGCCTTCAGGACAAGCTGGTTGTACCAGTCAGAGAAGCTCTCCGACCTTGATGGCAACCGATCTTCAGACATAAATCCGCCTTTCAACTTCTATCTCAAAATCTAGCCAAGGAGTCGTTTGGTGACCGCCTCCCCCAGCGGATTGAACCATACTTGCTCCAGCAGGTCAGACCTTGTTTGTAGCAACGTGATGGGCGAGGCGGCGAGCAGATCCATCCACTCCTGCAGGAAACGCCACATCATTGCGTGGTCCCATAGTTCTGTCCACGTCTCGTCGTCCCATTCCTTGCCCGAAAGCTCCGCCAGCTGTCTGCGATACTCCTGTGTAATCTGCTCCCGATCGATGGGGAGCCCGCCGAACCACCATTCGCTTTTCAGTACGAAGGTCACCACGTCCAAGATCGGCGGACCGACTGCGGCCATTTGCCAGTCGTAAACAATTTGGCGCTGATCTTCCAGCACCGAGATATTTCCTGGCCAATAGTCTCCATGCAGCAAGGTCGAAGGCTCTTGTTTTAGCGGCTCGATGACCTTTTCCGCGTTTAGGATTAGATGCGCCAGTGTGTGAACCCGGTCCGGCCAATTAGACAGGCGGCCTTGGTCTACGATTCGCTCCAGTGAGTTGGCCGCGGCTGCAACGTGAATCTCGAAATCTGAGCCGAGCGGCCGGCTAAGCCAGGGGAATGCCGCCAGATCTTCAGACAGGCCCCAAAAACGATCATGAAGGGCGACAAGCGACTTTATCGCACGCCGGTAGTCTTCTGCTTCCCATGATTCTGGCGCTTTGACTGGAGAGAGCTCCTCCATGATCATCCAATCGCCGGCGTCGGAAGCAGCGATCAATCTAGGAAATTTGACGGGGATTTCGGAGGCCAGATATCGATAAACTCCAACCTCCCGCCGTCCCGCGCCTGCCAGCCCCGTGCGGGTCGTCCCACGCGGCTCCTTAACAATCAATCGACAGGTACCCTTGGTCGCCTGCCCCTCATAGGCAATAACGGCTGCTCGGATTCGCCCGATCGAAGGCCGAACATGCGCCAGAGAGAGGGGCTCGACTTCTCGGATCCAGATCGTTGGATCCACGAAGAAACGGCGTAAACCGGCTGCCAGATCGGCCTTGCTAAAGGGCCAGGGCCAATCAATGATTTGATTTTCAGCTTGATCGGATGTCATTGTGCTGTGCCTCGCACTTTCGACAAATAAGAACGGCTCCCCTTCGATCTGGGAAGCCGTTGGGTGCACTTTGAGTTCCAACGCTCCTAGCCAGACCAGAAGAAATAGGTGATCTTTGGCTCCAGGTCCGGTGTTCTTGTGGGCAGCAAGGGGGGATTATACATGTCAGCCGCCAGATTTACCGCGGAGTCGCATATGGTCTGCGCGCACGGTGGTGAGCGGACAGAGCTATGGCAAGTACGGTGCTCTCTAGGCCTAGGTCCCTCGAGTGATCGACAAGCCTAAGCTCAGCTCACACGTGCTCGGCGATCACCCCCGTGGCTTTTCGCAACCCTTCCAGTCGATCCAGCCGCTCCCAGGGCAGATCCAAATCATCGCGGCCGAAGTGACCATAGGAAGCCGTGGGCAGGTAGATTGGGCTTCGCAAGCCTAAATCTCGAATGATGGCTCCCGGACGCAGATCGAAGTGCTGATCAATCAGTTGGACGATCTCCTCATCAGCAAGCCGGCCGGTTCCAAAAGTCTCCACATTCACAGAAAGGGGTTCTGCCACTCCAATCGCATACGCCACCTGGATCTCGCAGCGGTCGGCAAGCCCAGCTGCCACGATATGCTTGGCCACCCAGCGAGCAGCGTAGGCTGCGGATCGATCAACTTTGGTGGGATCCTTGCCACTGAAGCACCCTCCCCCATGGCGTGACATCCCGCCATACGTGTCGACGATGATTTTTCGTCCGGTCAGGCCTGAATCACCTTCCGGGCCACCTGTGACGAAGCGCCCTGTCGGATTCACGTAGATCTTCATATCGGCATCCACCATATCGGGCGGCAAAACCGGCGTAATGACATGCTCTGCCACATCTGAATGAATCTGCTCCTCTTCTACCTCTGGCGCATGCTGCGTGCTGATCAGGACCGTATCGACGCGGGCCGGCTGCCCATTGTGGTATTCCACCGTCACTTGCGACTTGCCATCGGGTCTCATCCAATCCAACACGCCGTCGCGTCGCATCTTGGCCATGCGGCGGGTCAGCATGTGCGCGAGGTAGATCGGCATAGGCATGAGAGTGTCAGTTTCCGTGCAGGCAAATCCGAACATCATGCCTTGATCGCCAGCTCCCAGGGTTTCCAGCTCGCCGACCGTGACCTCACCAGTCCGGACTTCAAAAGCCTCATCCACTCCCCGGGCGATGTCCTTGCTCTGCGCCTCCAGCGCGACATTGATCTCACACGTGTTGCCGTCTAGGCCCTTATCAGGATGGTCATAACCGATTTTTAATATGAGATCGCGCGTGAGCGCCTCGAAATCGACCTTAGCGTTTGTTGTGATTTCACCCAGCAGCAAAACAAAGCCGGTCTTGGTGGCCGCTTCACACGCCACACGGGATGTCGGGTCTTCCGTCAGGCACGCGTCCAGTACAGCATCCGATATTTGGTCGCAGAGTTTATCCGGATGGCCCTCGGTAACGGACTCCGAGGTGAACATCAGTCGCGCCGAATTCATAAAGCTTGTACTCATTTTGCAGACTCCGATCTATCTACGAGAAAACCCCTTCTGCGCGAGAAGGGGCAAAATAG
>JAZGCZ010000026.1:0-4194 GCA_036477195.1 Anaerolineales bacterium
ACGACGGTCGCTTAGACGTCGGCGGCAAACGCAGCTTGAACCAGGCCGGCAGGATAAGAAGGGATCCAATTGCGACCGAGACCAAAAATGGAAAAACCGGCCCAAAGAACTCCCATATCTGGCTTCCGATCCAGGGGGAGGGGAGCGAGAATATGCCGATTGAAGTCGCAAACAGACCATAGGCGACTCCCCTCAGGTGTTGAGGGACCGCTTTTGAGATGAGCGAGCTTCCTGAAGGCCTAAACAGCCCGAAGCCGATTCCCTGCAGAGCGAACGAGAGCGTGAATCCCAAAATGTCGGTCGAGAGCGCAAGCACCAGCCGCGAACCGACGCCAGCGATTAAGGCCAACGCGATGACCGCTCGTTCGCTGGTCCGGTCGACCAGCCATCCCGCTGGATAGAGCGTGAGTAGAAGAGCCAGCCCGTAAATCCCGTCCATAAAGCCGATGCTCTCCAGGCGAACCTCCTGGATGTCGGTCAGGTACACGGGGATCAGATCAATCGATAGTCTCATGGCGATATCGCGGACTCCATCGATGATCAAAGCCCAGGCGATCACGCCGCCTCCGACGAACAAGGCCCACATCTGAGCATAGGAGCCTTTGAAGGATTCCCAAGACACCTTTTGGCTTGCGAGCTTTAGTGAGGGGGCCGTACGCAAAAGCAAGAGGAAGATAGCGGCCGCAACTGCAAAGGTAACTGTTGCGACTCCGAACATGAATTTGAAGCCAACCGTGGCGGCAAGCACGCCGCCGACCACCGGGGCGATGACGCCCGATGCTCCATAGACAGATTGCGAAACCCCGAACATCCGTCCTCGGGTCGGCTCCGGAGTGATATCGGCGATGTAGGCCGCGAAAGCCGGGATCGTGAGCGAGGCTGTGATGGCCATCAGCGCTGGAGCGAGCAGTGCGGCTTCCCAGGTTGGGGCGAGGGCGTAGACGGTGAACGTCAGCACACCGGTGACGCTCCCGATCAGGATCACTTGGATCCGTCCCACCACATCCGACAGCCAGCCGCCCAACAGCTTGACCAAAATCGGAAAGATCATGGAGATGGTAAAGAACAATCCCAATTGAGTGATGCTAGCGCCAAGCTCCCGGATGTAGACCGGAATCAGCACCATCGGCATGGTGACGGCGAAATTCGTCAGCGCCATGCCGATGAGAAAAACGAGTGTGCGCCGGTTGATTACGAGCTTGTCAGATATGACTCCACCCCTTGATCTAATTGGGGGAAGGTCTCAGACGTCAGGAAGCTGGCAATCATTCCCTTCGCCAGCCAGTAGTTCAGCCGCCGATAAGTTGATTAACGTCCACGATTGCTTGATTTGGATCGGTGAAATGGACTGCATGCATACCGATGTCCGTTGCAGCGGCTATGTTCTGCCTGAAGTCGTCGACGAAGACTGCGCGATCTGCGTCCACGTCCAGCCGTTCGAGAGCAAGTCTGTATATGGCAGGATCTGGTTTTGCCAGACCAACCTCGGCCGAGATGACCAGATCATCAAAAGCGTCATCGATATGCCAGTGACTTTCGAGCAGCTCGCGCAGCTCAAGCCATGCGTTAGATATGAGTCCAGTCAGGAGTTGCGCCTTCAATCCTCGGATAAAGGCTACCAACTCTGAGTCGAGGTCATCTCCCTGCCAGAAGTCCCGGGCTAATTGCTGCCCTTCATCTTGGCTGAGATCTAATTCCTGGCGGACGGACTCCCAGACCTCTTCCGCGTTGACCTGCCCCAAGGCTGCCTTGCGGCCCGCATCTCCACCAAAAATCATGCGATCCAGCTGGCGCGGTTCCATTCCCAAGCGATTTTCCCAATGCTCACGCTTGGTTCGATCTTCTGTGCGCACCAGGACGCCGCCTAGATCCCAGAAGACGGCTTTTATCTCAGACATTCAGGCTGAAGTGTATCCGAAGGGTCCTAAATCATGGAAAAGCAACGAGCCCGCCTACGGGCGGGCCCGTGATGGTTTATGAGAGCGTGCGTGCGTCACACTTTCTCGCCGAGGTTTATCAATGGGCCCAGCTCAAACATTGGCAGTAGTTCAGTCCAGCAGGCCGAGGCTCATCAATTCTTTACCCGGCCGAAGCTCCTTCGAGTATGTGTCCCATTGAAGATCGACCTTCATGCCGGCCTTCTCATAGAGGCCAATAGCGCCTGTAGGGTTAAGGCCATCGACCCCAAGGCCAACCTTAAGCGTGTCGCGTCGCCAGAATTCTCCAAAGGAATGCTGCAGAAGTGCGCGGGCCAGCCCCTTCCGACGCCAAGGGCGGCGAACACTGAGGGTGCGAATCCAACCCATCTCTGGGTCATGATCCGCCTGCGGCCGCCCACGGGCCAGGCCTGCGATTTGGTCGCCGTCCCAGGCGATGAACCACAAGCCTGGATCGTAGACGGATTCATGGAAACTGGAGTGCGACCAGCGCTCAAACCCTGCCTCAAACGACTCCGGTACATGCCCCCAGTGATCCTCGAAGGCTTCGTCTTCGGCACGGTATACTGCCTCCGCTTCTTGCTCGCGATCAAAGGGCTTCAGTTGGATTCCGTCAGGCCAGTGGACTGGATTCGGCGGCTCCTCAAGCTCGATCCCCATTCGCCAGAAGCATCGATCGGCTTCAAAACCACGATCTTCCAGCAACCGAACCGAAGGCTCATGTCCGTGGTATGTGCCCACTCTCATGCTGACGCGCGCCTCGTCCGGAACTCGAGAGATAACCTGCGCCGCACGCTGCTCGGCCCATCCCACCAAATGACTGCCGATACCAAGCCCTTCGTGGTCAACATGAACGTTGCCAAAGACCAATGGGGCCACCGGGGTCTCAGAGGTGTCCCATACCTCGACCTCTCCCACTAGATCTCCCCTAGCAGTTTCAACGAGCCGGATATTCGATTTAGGATCGAATCTCGGTGTCTCCCACTCGCCACGAGCTCGATCGACGGTCGTTTCGTCGCCACCGGTTATGGCAGTCGCAAATTCATTGATGAATTCAACCACGCGCTCCAAATCGGCCATTGTGGCGGGGCGGGCAGAATATCCCTTCGGCAATGGTTCTTTGGCGTCCACAGTCGCTACTTTAGATACTCGCGATAGTTCGTCCACCGCATCCCTTAATCGAATGCGTCCACAGTTACTACTCCAAATTCTTGCGATGGTCAGTCCAGCCCAATCCCTACTCCAAGTTCTTGCGATAGTCTGTCCACCGCTTCACTTTTTCGAATCCCATGCTCTCGTAAAGACGAAAGGCGCCGCTGAGATTCTGGGTGTCCACGCCTAATGCGGCCTCTTCCATTCCTTGATCTCGCAAGTATCGCAAGCTCTCCGTGATCAGAGCAAGTGCTAGGCCGCGGCGGCGCCAGGGACGCCGCACGCTGATGTATTCAGTATAGCCTCGCCGCCGGTCGTACTCTTCATTCTCGCGCTCGTCGATGTAATTGAGCACGCTCCCTGCCACTTGATCGCCGTCCCAGGCGACCCTCCAGAGCTCGGGGTTGAAACAACGCCATTCGAGCCATTCTTGATAGCTCTCCTCCGTCGGAGGAACATATCCCCAATGGTCCTGGAACGCCTCCGCACTGGCATCCCAGATAGGCCGAATGTGCTCGTCTAATACGGGCCGTACATTAAGGCCTGGGGGCAGAGCCACCGCCGGTAGATCACCTTTCAGAGTGCGAGCCATTTCGACTTCATAGCGGATCGGCTCGTAGCCCTCGTTCAGGCAAAGCTCTTCCTTTCCTATCTGAGTATCTGCTCCAAAGGTCTGTAAGTAGCGCTCACCATCTCGCGGATGCCCGGAAGCTATTTCACGCAGCCGGCGCTCGCACCATTTCAGCATCGCCCTTCCAATCCCTTTTCTTCGCCACTCGGGCAACAGAGTGCCCAAGTGCCAGTAAATACGATTCTTATCAGGCTGTTGCCTCCAAAAAACTCGGCAATACGCGATCGGCTTTCCTTCCGCTTCAGCGAAAAGAATGTCCTTGTAGGGATCGCAGTTCGTCAGGTGCGAGTACGATCGCTGGATGTCTTCGACTGAGTTCACTTGCTTGATCTGGTCGAAATCCTTCGAGCCCTCAAGGACGCTCACAATTGCTGGGTAGTCGACCTCGCCCCGAAAACCTCGGAAAGTAAGCCCTTTGATCTGTGGCACATCGTGCAATTCGAGTTGCTGCTGCATTACGTTCTCCTAAATTGA
>JAZGCZ010000027.1:0-3645 GCA_036477195.1 Anaerolineales bacterium
GCGGTTGAGCAGCAGGACATCGGTCGGGATCCGGGTGCCCTGGATCTGAAGCAGCAGCCAAGCATGGCCGAGATCGACGATGCAGTCGTGGCTCACCATCGCTCCGCTAAGGCTTCAGAGGGCCTGGAATTGCACCCACTGCGTTCACTGTGTTAGCCTACCGCCGATGAAAAGACCGGACGATCGGGACCCGAATTGTAGCGCACTGTCGGCGCGCGCCGTAGTGCTCGCTCAGGAGCTCACTCGGCCGCGTTTGGTGGGTTCCGACGGCGAGCTCGCCGCGCGAGCAGCGATCAAGCAGATATTGGAACGAGTGGGCTACCGAGTGGAGCAAGAACCTTTCCGATTTGTAGCGCCGCTTAGCACCGTGATCTCCGGCCAGTTGATTTTGGGAAGCGTATTGATCCTCACCTCACTCGTAATGCACATGGCGAGCCCGCTGGCCGCAACCCTAGTAGCGCCACTACCGCTTCTGACAATCCTACTGTCTCGGCCACTTTACAAGTGGGTGTGGCGTCAGTGGGTGCTAGATTCAGATCTTCCAGAATCAAACGGAACCCGGTTCTCTCGTTGGGTAACCACGAAGGTTGGGGGAGTGTCCAGCAATCTGGTCGCAACTTATCCCGGGATTCAGAGCGATACGTCCCATACACATCTGATCGTAGCCGCCCACTACGACTCGAAGAGTCAGGCGCTCGCCATGCCGCTCCGCATAATCCTCTTTGCGTGGATATTTATGCTTACTTCGAGTTTTGTGCTTCTCACCGTAGCCGGGCTCTTCCAACCCGGGATCGCCGAGTACGGCCAGCTATCGGGAGCACTAGCGATCGTGGCAGCACTACCCTTAATGATGCTGAGGGAGCAGAATGATTCTCCGGGCGCCCTCGACAATGCCACGGGAGTCGGGCTGGTACTCGCGCTAGCCGAGCATCTTGCGGTTCGTTCGGAAATTCACTCCAAACTCAAAGTGACCTACCTCTTTCCTGGAGCGGAAGAGCTGGGATTGCTGGGCTCGGCGGCCTATGTGGCCCGAAACGGGCCATATCTGGACCATGACCAGCATGGTCGACGGCTGTACGTTCTGAATCTCGATGCAGTTGGAGGGCAGGGGAGGTTGTATCAATTTGGCGGGAGCGGACGGCCAGGCAGCAAACAGGAATTAAGTGCCCTGATCGACCAGGCCGGCCGACGATCGGGCACCAATATGGGTCGCGCAGCCGCTGTCGGCCTGCTGCTGGACCATATCCCATTCGCTCAAGCTGGGATCGATGCGGTTAGCCTGGTCTCCATCGGCTGGTCGGCCCGTACAATACACACCGCTCATGACACTCCAGATAACTTCAGCGCCGAGGCCTTCGCGCGTACAGCCAAAGTGGTAATACAGGTCGCTGAGGAACTAGCCGGAGTGGGGCGCGGTTGAGGCTCAAAGCGCAGGCGACTTTGGACCCACCGCAGATCCTTTGGGTTGGAGCCGACTAGCTAAGCTGGGTTTACAGAAGTTGGGCCAAGATTTGTTTCCAGCAGGTTTTGCCCGGAGGGGAACAGACCGGGCGTGCCTCCCGTATGCAGGAAGATCACCGGCTCATCTGACCCTAGCTCACCCTTTTCCATCAAGTCCAATAGTCCCGCGAAAGCCTTCCCGGTGTAAACGGGATCGAGCACGAGGCCCTCAAGGTGCGCAAGTCGAATAATCGCATCCGCACATTCCCGAGTCGGCAGCGCGTAGCCCGCCCCAACATACTCTCCCTCCAAAATTGGGATCTGCTCAGGCGTGAATGAATGTGCTTGCCCGATTTTGAAGCAGATTCTCGTTGCCATTCTGGCGATGGATGCAGGGAACTTCTTCCACAGCCTCCCCACATCGATCGCGAGTGGGCGTAGATTCGACTTGATCAGTGTCAGCCCTGCCAATAATCCGGCCAAAGTACCTCCGGTCCCAGCGGCCAGAACCAGCCACGCATTCTCGATACCGAGCTCCCGCGCCTGTCGCTCTATTTCTACTGCGGCCCGAACGTAGCCCAGGCCGCCTAGCCATGAGTGGCCTCCGACCGGAATGAAGTAATGTTGGCCAACCAGCAGCCGCGCCAGCCATCTCACAAGGCGGTTGCTGGTTTCCAGCGTCATACGAGCATTACCCCCGCCCCCGATCGGAATGAAATGCATTTCGGCCCCCAGCAGGGAGTTGACCAGGAGGTTTCCCTCCATGCTCGCCGGCCTCCGGTCGAAGTAGATCAGGTGGGGTTCGAACCCGAGTTGGCGGGCGACGCCGGCAGTTAGCCGGGCGTGGTTGGACTGCAGTCCGCCGAAGGTGACGATCCTGGGTACTCTGAGGGCCCGAGCCTCGGCGAAAAAGTACTCGAGCTTGCGGGTTTTGCTCCCTCCCATGGCCGGTCCAATTTCGTCATCTCGCTTTACGAAGACTCTTCTCCCCAGTTTTTCCGACAGCCTCGGTAAAGGCTCTAACGGTGTCGGATATTCGGCTAACGGTATGCGGGGGTAGCGCTCAAGCTTGTCTGGAAGCATGGCGCTTCTCGTGTATGGAGTCCGCTCCAATGAGGTGTTTGCCTAATCTCTTCGCCAATCCGATGATGGTCAGTACTGTGGGCTGGCCGAGCGCTTCCGGGAAGGTGCTTGCGTCACAAGCGTACAGGCCTTTGATTTCGGTCTGCAGATTCAAGTCGAGCAGGTGCCCAATGCGGACCGTGGCACTGGGATGGGTCCCTCTGAGAGGGGTCGTGAAAATCGTTTCCGGATCTGCTCCTGCCTGCACTAGGATGCGTCGACTAAGCTGCTCCGCGGCGGTTAGCTTGAGACCGTCGGTCTCAGTCAGCGACTTCGATATCTTTCCGTCCGTCAACAGGCCTCCCGACACTTCATCTTTGAGCTTGATCATGACCCCCAGCGCGCGGTTCCAGCTTGGCCAACGCAGGCTGTGCCTCACACTTTTGAGCCCGGCCATAAGGGGATAAAGGAGCCAAGGATCGATGAGCGCGCTCAGCATATATCCCCTCTCCGGATCCTCCCAAAACCAGGACATGGGCGGCTCGCCCCCGGTGCCTTCCTCGTTGGTGAACCCGTAGACGATGGCGGTCGTGTCCATCGCAATACCATCCCCAGCCTCCTTCCAACCGGAGGCACGCAGGATGCTCGCCGTCCCGATACCGCCTGCCGACAGGACGACGGTATCCGCCCGAGCCTCGAAACGCCTCCGACCTAGCCTGCCCTCCACACCCACCGCATGGCCATCCTCGATTAGCACGCGCTCGACGCGAGCGCTTGTCCGCAATTCCGCACCGATGGTTGTAGCCTCATCGACAAACTCGGCCGCGTTCCACTTCGCCCCACACCGACATCCGAGCATACACTTTGCGCCACAGTCAAACTGCTGTACTCGACCAGGCCGCTTGAACACCGGCATCGGTCTCCAGTCCTGCCCCATCGAGATCCCGATCTGGGCAATTCGGGTCGAAGCACGGCCGCGAAGCTCCTCAGGTAGTGGTTGAATCTCGAGCTCGTCGATCGTCTCGGCGGTCTCATCGTCCAGATCGATTCCATATTTGGCCTTGAGCCAGGGTGGAGGAACCGCGGCGCAACCACAGAACATGCTGGTGGCGCCCCCCAGCATTAGGGGTCGGATGATGTTCA
>JAZGCZ010000028.1:0-3645 GCA_036477195.1 Anaerolineales bacterium
AGCATGAAGGCCCAGAGCACCGCGAAATCCAGGTACCACTCATTGAAAAAGTAGCCCACCCCAAGCAGGGAAGAGCGTACTCCGTTCACCATCCAGGTGGGCGGAAAGGCCAGTGCCACAGCTCGCATCAATGGCGGAAAGACGATGATGGGGAAGAAGATTCCCATGAGTAAGCTGACACCCCATTGCATCATGTTCACAAGTGAATTCGCCTCGCGCACCTTCATCACCAGGGCGCCAAAAAGCAGCGTCATGCCGAACAGCGGAACGAGGCCCACTAGTATGAATGCCCCGGCCAACAGCAAGGTCCCTCGAAAAGGGTCAAATCCGAAGATGAGCGCTCCTACAAAATAGGAGAGCGTGCCGAAGATAATTGAGCGAATCGCGCTGTATAGAGAGATGCCGGCCGCGTTCCAGAATCGACTGGTGGGCGTGAGGTAGATCGCCTCCAGTGTGCCGGTTTCCTGCTCGAATCGGATCCAATAGCCCACTAACCAAAAGGCGTATGAGACGATCATGAAGGTGACCGAACCGATCAGCATATACGCCACGTAATCCGATGTGCCCGTGTTCGATTCGAAGTTGGCAGCCGCTGCATCCCCGCCGGTCGCCCGCCCGAGCATGATGGGGATCGCCGCGAATACGATTGGAATCAGCATCTCGATAAACAGCTGGCCCTTGTAGCGAGACACGAGGCTGAGCCGCATTTTGGCGGTGGCCAGCACGATCGAGAGCTTACTGCGCAGACTCGGCTTTCCCCTCATCTCAAACCACACTCGTGTCTTCCGATAATGTGCGGCCGGTCCTGGCCACAAAGACATCTTCCAGCGTCACTTGTTCCGGCTCTATCTGCTGCAGGACGGCGCCATTTTCGGTGAGCGCCTCAATCAGCTTGGGGAGTAAGACCCTCCCGTCAGAGCTGACGACCGACATTCGCGTCGTTCCATTGGAGGCTGCTGTCGCCACGTTCGTGACTTCAGGCAATCTGCCTACTGCCGCACGGGCTTGCTCCGGAATTACGCCTTCGATGTGGGTGACGTGCTCTCGACCCAGCGAGGTCTTAAGTTCATCCACAGTTCCCATCTCGATCACCTCACCTTGGTCGATGATGGCCACTCGGTCGCACAGCGTCTCGGCTTCAGACATGATGTGCGTGGTATAGACGATGGTTTTTCCGGCTGCGTTGAGCTCACGGACCAACCCGCGCAGCTCGCGAGCCGCGGGTACGTCCAGGGTGTTGGTCGGCTCGTCGAGGATCAAGACGGGCGCGTCGTTGATAAGAGACTTCCCGAAGGCCAGCATCATCTTCTGCCCGGAGGAATAAGTCTCGACTGTTCGATCGGCGATTTCCTCCATATGCAGCAATTCGATGATCTCTTCCGATCGCAGCCTTCGATCAGAGGCCGAAAGGTGGTAGAGGGCTCCGAAGAATTCCAGATTCTCTCGAGCGGTAAGCTTCCAATACAGACCCCGCTCGCCCATGAGCATGCATCCAACCGCGGCTCGAACTTCGTTCTCTTGATCCACGATGTGGTAACCGTGCAGCCATGCGTCTCCAGATGAGGGCAGCAGCAACGTGGTCAGGCATTTGATCAGGGTTGTTTTACCCGCTCCGTTGGGACCAAGCAGCCCGAATATTTCGCCTTCGTGGATTTGCAGATTGACGGATTTCAGCGCTTCAACTTCGGAGGTTTCCGACTTGAAGATCCCCTTGCGCTGCTTGGGGTAGTAGTTCTTGCTCAGTTCCTCAATACGGATTTCTGGTTCCATGATTCCCCTTTAGGTCCGGGCACGCGCGCTTCCGCGAGTTTCCCGCAATCTAACTACCGATATGAATGCCTCATCCAGGTCAGTGCTCGCTCTTCACGAAATCCAAGACCGCGCAGCGTTTCCACGGCCACATCGGTGGGATAGTCCAAAAGGATCGAGCGCCGTCTCGCACGCACGCGATTCAGCGCCTGCGATAGGAGCTCCTCCTCGATCTGCCCTTGAAGGGCAGGATCCACCAATAACGCAAATCGCTGCACGATAGTTCCGTGGACCGACAGGCTGCCAACGAGCCGCCCTGCTTCTCGTCGAACGAGGTGCAGCTTTGCCTGGCGGCGGAAGATCCCGGCCGGACGGAAATAACCGGGGTCAAGCGGGTGGGGCCAAATGATGCCTTCTGGCGATACTCGCTTTGCCAGTGCCCATTGCTGTGTCCACTCCGATGCACGCCGCAGCCGAACTGCCTCCCCCTGGGAGATTCGATTCGGGTTAGGCAGCCCGCGTGAACGCCGCCACGTGGTACGCGTAGCCAATGCCACATAGCCCATTGAGCGGTAGAGTGTCAGCGCGGCCTTATTGTGTCGCTCAACTTGCAAATAAATCGCCTCGGCTCCAGCCTTCAGGGCAAGTTCATCCGAGGCGCCTATCATCTGCCGAGCGATTCCGCGCCGCCGATACTCTGGATGAACGGCCACGTTGGCCATTACCCACCGCCGCGGGTGCCCGCTAACCGGCAAGAGATTAGCATTGCCTACGATGCGGCCATCTTCCTCCCAGACGAACCCAAGGGGTCGTGCGGACGGCGGTAGCAGCAGTCGGCTGAGCGCCCAGCCAACCCAACCGATGCGACCCAGCGTGCGCATTTCACGCACCATGCGGCGGCCCGTTCCATCCAAGTCTCCGCGGAATGTGATCTCGATCAGATCCGCCACCTGGCCCATGTCGCGCCGCGGGTCAATGGTTCGTAGGCCGCGCGAGGACTGGGAGGCCTGCGCGATTGCGCCGGCGGTCATCGTGAGTTCTCCGATGTTCGCATCCGAGCATCGAAGGCACGCGCCATCGGGCCGGCGGTCATCGCGAATTCACCGATGTTCGCATCCGTGCAACCGAATCAGCTGTGTTCACGAATCCAGCGCTCCAAGAAGAGTTTCGGCCTCTTCCACGTTGATTTTTCCTTCCTCTAGCATGCGCAGGATCATCAGTCGTTCCTCTTCGCTGGCACCATCTCCTGAGGGCTTCCCGAAGTCTATGGACTTTATGGTGGTCGCCGTTCGTCGTTGGCGGGCGGCCTTGCGTTGCGCCTTGGCGGCCTTGCGCTGGGCCTTTTCAATTGAATTTCGAATCTTGCTACCGATCTTGTCTGAATCGAATGCCTGAAGGCGATCCCCGAGGCCTGTCAGCCCTTCTTCGATCTCATACATGTGGGCCTCGATTTCGGCTCCCACTCTGGCGGCGATGGCTTCCCCCAGATCGACCGCCGCGACCTCTTCTGCGTCCGCTCCACTTCTCAAAATGAGATCGCCTCCGCAAGTTAGCTTGATCTCCGCTTCGCTATCTCCTAGTTGGATTTCGCAACCGCCTGGAATGTCGGTAGCATCCACCGGCACCGCCAATCGCAAATCTCCCCCCGCGATGAGTGTGATGTGGGCTGAGGCATCCTCCGCGATGTAGCAGTTCAAGTCACCCCCCACCGAGATATCTGAGTGGGCATCCCCCTGGGGTGACAGGGATATCTTGGCATCGCCTCCCGCCGTTATATGTACCTCCCCCTCCACGCGGCTCAGACGCACATCGCCGCCCAGAGTGCGCATTCGCACATCGCCCTGCACTTGATCAATGATCACGCCGCCTCCGGCCCGGTCCAACGATAGTGTTCCT
>JAZGCZ010000029.1:0-4750 GCA_036477195.1 Anaerolineales bacterium
CATAGCTTGGACCGTGCCCGCTACGGCAGTATTTATCGTGTCAGATTGACCGGATGTGGCTGCCGCACAGGCCCCCAGAACGAACAGGCTTCCAAACGAAACAAGAGCCAAGCGGTAAACGCTTACACCAAACCCCATGCCAAACTTCATGCAATATTCCGCAGAATCCGACGGAGTATAGCAGTCGAGCCGGATCCGGACGGGCCCTCAATCCGGCGAGTCTTGACGGTCAAATTTGGAATCGGTATACTAGCGCGCACAGTCAGACGTCTGGGTGTCCCCCTCATCTAGATGTCTGCCTGTACTTTTAAAGGGGATATGCGCCCGGCTCACAATCCCGCTTCGCCCAGTAGCTGCTTTATCTGCAATCGTACCTCTGGCTCACAATCCCATTTCGCCCAGCAGCTGCTCTATCTGCGCCAATTCCTCCGGATCACAATTCCGCATCGGCAAGCAGCTGCTCTGCCTGCGTCAATTCATCTGGCGTGTTTGCGTTGAAAAAACTCAAGCCGTCTGGGTCGAACTGATCCAATGTCTCCTGTTCGACGATCCGAATTTGAATGCGCGGAAAGAAACTGATCATGCGTTTTTCGCCCGCCCCCAAGGCCTCGCGGACAGGTCCAACACAGGATTTGGAGTAGATTGCGTGCAGAGGCTGAAGCTTCCCCTCACGCCTGGGGATAACTACTTCTGCATCAGTATCTATCGCCAGCAGGTGTTCGAGAAGGGGGCGGCTCACAAAAGGCATATCGCAAGCTAGCAGCAGAACCCGCTCACCGTACGCGGCCTCCAACGCGGTCAACAAACCATCTAGCGCACCCGCCCCAGGCCGATGGTCCTCCACCATTCGCTTTCCCAGAAATGCATAATCTTCAGGCCGGTTTGTTGTGATTAAGATCTCGTCCCCAAGCCCCGCTACCCGCTGGAGTACGTGCTCAATGAGCGGCATCCCACCCAGCGGAAGCAGCGCCTTATCGCGACCCATCCGACTTGACTTTCCACCTGCTTGGATAGCGATAGTAATCATGGGCCGATTTTACCCGGGTGATATAATCCGCGAACTTCGTCGGGCGGCCTACGGGGGGTGGGAGGTTGCGCGGAGAGCCCACTTCCGGCCGACCGGTTAGAATCGCGTGCAACTTAATGGAGAGAGCGTGAAGGTACTGCTGAGCTATGATCCGCTGCCTGAGCAGCGAGAAGAATATTTTCGCTACGTGCTGGGTGAGTTTATACCCGCCATGGAGAATTTGGGCCTGCCGATGTGCGAAGCCTGGCACACGGCCTACGGCCCCTACCCTCTACGTTTGATAGGCTTTATGGCGGATACTCCGGAGGCACTCGAAAAAGGACTTTCCTCGGATGAGTTCCAAGAGTTGGAAGGTCGACTCCAAGAATTTGTGGTGAACTACCGTCGCAAGATCGTTCGACAGCAGCCGCGCTTCCAATTCTAGTTTCTTCCCCTTAATCACGCCGCAATCTGAATCGCAAGACTCAATAGTGACCAATATCACAAATTAACTTATAATGCCACGAGCCCTGGCCTCATTGATCCCCGCCAGCGACAAGCTGGCTATCGTCACGCCCTGGTCAGGGCTCTTTTATTCACTAAAAACTTAATCTTCGGTCTCTATATCACTTCCAATTCCTTCCCAACAATTTTGAAAGCTGCTAGCCCCCGATCCAGATCGTCTCGAGTATGCGCGGCTGAGTTCATGACGCGAATTCGGGCTTTTCCGCGCGGAACTGTCGGGAATCCAATCGCCATTGCGAAGACACCCTCCTCGAAAAGCCGGCGGCTAAAGTTTTGCGCCAGCGGTGCCTCACCAAGCATGATGGGGACGATGGGAGTCGCACTGAGCCCGGTGTCAAACCCCAGCTGTTCTATCTGGCCCTTGAAGTACTTCGTGTTCTCCCATAGACGCTCGACTAGGTCCGATGATTCTTCCAGGAGGTCGATAGCCGCCAGGCAGGCACCAACGTCAGGCGCCGTCATGGCTGAGGAGAACAGAAAGGGACGCCCGCGCTGGCGAAGCCAATCGATGATTACTTGATTGCCAGTGACCGCGCCACCGACCACGCCAAAGGCTTTTGAGAGTGTGCCTACCTCGACGTCGACCTTGCCATGCAGGTCAAAATGATCAACGATGCCGCGCCCGCCGTTTCCAAGCACGCCCTCGCCATGCGCGTCATCGACCATGAGCAGACAGTCAAATTCATGAGCGACAAGGTAGATCTCGTCCAGTGGGGCAATATCTCCATCCATGCTGAATACCCCGTCAGTGACAATCAGCGAGTGGTTGTATTCCTCTCCCTGATGTTCCTCGATTACCTGTCGAAGACCTTGAGCATCGGCATGTGGAAAGCGGATAATCTTTGCGCTGGACAATCGGGCCCCGTCGATGATACTGGCGTGGTTTAGCTCATCTGAATAGATCGCATCGCCTTTTCCCACCAAGGCTGGCAGGGTGGCCAGATTGGCGTTAAAACCCGATTGAAACGTAAGCGCCGCTTCTACACCCTTGAAGGATGCCAAGCGCGACTCCAATTCGAGGTGAAGGTCCATTGTGCCGGCAATCGTGCGCACGGCCGCCGGCCCCACCCCGTATTTTCCCAGTGCGGTCTTTGCGGCCTCCACCAAGCGAGGATGGTTGGCCAATCCTAGATAGTTGTTGGAGCAGAAGTTGAGAACCTTCTGGCCGTCGACCACGAGCCAGGCCCCCTGCGGGGATTCAATAGTGCGGATCTGGGTGAACAATCCCGCCTTCCGAAGGTCGGCGAGCTCTTCCGAGATCCAGTCGGTTTTGGTCATGGGCTTCCCCCGTCGATTAGTTGGATTCTATAGAGCTAGGAAATTAGAAATTCCATGAGCCAGTTTACGGGCCCAAGGATCAGCCTGCTGAAAAAGCCGCGGCCTGCGTACAGGAGCAGCATCAGTAGCATCGGACCGTAGGGGCGAATCCGTGCCATCGTGGCCTGGCCACTTGGTGGCAGGAAGTAGGTGAGCACCTTTTCCCCATCTAGCGGCGAGACAGGGATCAGATTGAAAAAAAGCAGAACTAAGTTGAGCCTTATGAAGATGAACAGGAAGGGCGCCAAGAAGTAAAGCGCGCCCCCACCAGCAACGACATTATCAAAGAGACCGGTTTGGAACGGAACGGAAGCTGCGATTGCAAGGACCAAATTGGAAAGTGGCCCCGCGGCTGCCACAATCATGACCCCCGCTGGGTTCCGGCGTGTCACAGCGTTAGGATCGAAAGGAACCGGCTTTCCCCATCCAATTCCGACCGCAAGCATGATGATCGTTCCAAGAGGATCGAGGTGTTTTAGGGGATTAAGGGTCAGCCGACCCATGCGCTTGGCGGTGTCGTCCCCCAGCTGAAAAGCGGACCAGGCGTGCGCAAACTCATGTACTGTTAGCGCTACCACGAGGGTGATAGCCAGATACAAGAACTGAACTGGATCGCTGCCTAACAGTGTGAGCATGGCGGGCGATTATACCATTCGCCCCTTTTGGGCCCCTTTGCCGGGAGAGTGCCCCCAGCCCAGAGTAGGGCGAAAATGGGTCCGCAATTCGGTCCTCGGGTGCGAATGATATAATGCCTCGACCCCCAGAAGACAGGACCACAAGTGCTTGTAGAACTTCAAATGGACGATATCGTGCGTCTGAAAAAGCCGCATCCGTGTGGCGGTTCGGACTGGCGGGTCGTTCGGCTAGGAGCGGATATCGGTCTGAAATGTCAGACCTGCGGTCGCAGGATCCTGCTTCCTAGACGGGATTTGTCGAAGAGGATGAAAGGGTGGGCGGAAAAGGCGCGCGAAGTGCATTCCGAGGGAAATTGATGGGGTGCGCAAACGGCCCATATAAATTAAATTTGCACAGCCATAGGGGCTAAATATTCGAGACGATATTACTGAACATATTTCCGACCCCTGTTCCAAAAAGCGCAAGGAGTACTATCACCGCAATGCCCACGAGCAGGATCAGCAACGCGTACTCAACGAGCCCCTGGCCCTTTGAGAAAGAAAAAAGCATGAATGCCCTCAATAAACCGAATAAAAGGAATAACAAGGCCAGTATAGGCCATCCCCTTGGCCGCGCAATAGCTCTCCATTCACAAGGCGAATCAGGGAGCTAGGGACATGCCTTACGTCGTCTGCGCCGAGGAATTAGAAGGAAATTGGGTAGCGCACGTCCCGGATCTGCCCGGTTGCTTCAACACGCATAAGGAGCGGGAAGCTGCTATCAGCGGTGTTCCAAAGGCTGTGCAGAATTATGTGGGGTGGTCCAACGACCACGGGCTGCGGATTTCGGGGCTATCGGGCCCAATGATCGTGGCAGAGGTGGCACGATCGTGGATTTATGAGCAGGATTACGAAGTGAACGCCTTTTTCGCCTCAGATCGACCCTCGCTAACGGAGGGGGAAGTTCGAGAACTGGAAAGGATTTTGCATGCGACTCGCCGTGATTTGGAAACCGAGCTCGAAGAGGTCTCCGACGAAGCGGCGACGACTGAGCTTCCAGACGAGAGATGGACCATCATGGGCACGCTCGACCATGTCGCATCCGCTGAGCAATGGTATTTCGACCGGTTGGGATTAGCTCTCTCGACCAGCGAATTACCTGCAGATCCGCTGGCCCGGCTCAAAAAGGTGCGGGATCACACACTGGCCAACTTGGGGGCGCTGGCTGCGCGCAAGGGGGTAGTGACTCTGTCAGGCGAGACATGGTCGGCCCGGAAGGTGATGCGGC
>JAZGCZ010000003.1:0-2442 GCA_036477195.1 Anaerolineales bacterium
GTTCCCTCTGAGCCGCACAAGAGCGGAGCCAAATTGAACTCTGACTTTGGGGGATATTCCTCTTCATACCAGGCTGCTGGTCGATCGGGGGTGTAATGGGTCAGATAATTCAAGCTGTAGCCGGAGGATCTGCGCCAAGTGCGTGGCCACCGCTCCACCACCGCTTTTGCGTAGTTGCCCCTAATCGCAAGCGTCGCAGCATAGATTTCGGCCTCCAGCCCCCCTCCGCCCGCCTTCAGTTCTGCCCCATCCACGGTCGTTTCCTCAAAACGTGCGGCTGTGCCGTCCGACAACACAGAGTCGATCGCAAGCACATGATCGGCGGTCATGCCATAACGAATAGAGTGAGCGCCTGTGGCATTGGTGCCGATCATCCCGCCGAAGGTCGCCCGATCTGCCGAAGCCGGGTCTGGGCCATACATCAGGCCATGCTCCGCGGCAGCCGCATTCAATTGATTGCAAACTACGCCCGGGCCTACAATTGCCGTTTGTGATTCGGTGTCAATGTTATGAATCTGAGTGAGATGCTTAGAGCAGTCCAGAATTAAGGCTTCGCCCACGGCGGAACCAGACAGGCTGGTGCCACCACCTCTTGGCAACAGCGGCACGCCCAGCTCCGCGGCGGTTTCCACAACGGCGAAGAGGTCCTCCTCGGACTCTGGGAACACTACCCCCAGCGGCGTAACTTGATGATTGGATGCGTCTGTGGAATACAGGGCGCGAGAGTAAGGGTCGAAGCGAACTTCACCGCGCAGACGTTGCCCGAGGATCTGTTGAAGTTCAACCTGCGCTGAGGCGTCAGCCAAGCGCAGGATCCTTTAGGTCCTCTCCATACGGCTGGAAAGCCCATGCAAGACGCTGAGGTACTCGGCCTTCCATTTCCACTACGCCGTCTACATGCTGCTCGGTCTCTACCAGCCCATGCTCATGAAAGAGGCTAATCAAACGGCCCTGCTCATAAGGCAATCGGACACTTACCGGCACCATGACGATGTAGAGCCCGTACTCAATGGCGGCCAGCAACTCTGTCATCCCCCGGCCGGTGCGAGCCGAAATAGGAACCGCGTCCGGAAATTGAGCCACCACTGATGCGACATCCAGCAGCGCGTCAATCTTGTTGGCCGCAACCAGGACTGGTAACTCATCCGCCCCAATGTCTTGAAGCGTCTTATTTACACTCTTTGCCTGCGCCGCTACCTCCGGGTGCGTAATATCGATCACGTGCAACAGTAGATCGGCCTCGGCAATCTCCTCCAATGTGGCCTGGAAGGCTGCCACAAGCGTAGTAGGGAGCTTTTGGATGAATCCCACTGTGTCTGTCACCAGAATGGCCTTTCCACCTGGTAACTCGACACGACGCGTTGTCGGATCGAGCGTAGCAAAGAGCAGATCTGCTACGAAGACCTTTTCATCCGCCAGCTGATTTAATAACGTGGATTTGCCGGCGTTGGTGTATCCGACGAGGGCAACGGTAGGGATCTGGGAGCGTTGCCGCCTGGTTCGGTGCCTCCCCCGGTGAGCTCGCACCTTTTCGATCTCTGCCTTCAGATGGTCTATGCGTCGACTGATGTCCCTCTTATCCACTTCCAGCTGAGTTTCGCCCGGTCCGCGTAAGCCGACCCCGCCGGCCGCGCCTGTGCGCCCCGCTCCACCACCCGCCTGTCTGGCCAGATGCGTCCAGGCTCTCGTTAGCCTCGGGAGTCGATATTCGTACTGGGCCAACTCAACCTGAAGCGCGCCCTCCCGTGTGCGTGCGTGCTGAGCGAACACGTCAAGAATCAGCGCCGTCCGGTCCAGGACCCGAACGTCCTCGTCGAATTCCTTCTCTAATTCACGTTGATGGCGGGGTGAGAGCTCTTCGTCAAACAGAACGACGTCTGCCAGGGTCTCCTCCGCCAAGGCGCGGATCTCTTTGACCTTGCCTGAGCCGACATAGGTCTTAGGATGTGGGCGCTGAAGCCGCTGCCTGGTTTCTCCAACCACGGATAGCCCAGCAGTGTCCGCCAGCAGAGCAAGCTCCGCGAGCGAAGCATCCAATGAGAGAATATTTTCGGCTCCGCGAATCTCCACACCTACCAGCAGCGCCCGTTCGCGCGGTCGTTCGGTAGGCAATGCCTGCTTTCCCATGGCGCCATTATAGCTGGAGCATTGGAAGAACCTATTCCAGATTACCTGGGCCTTCCCGAGGACAGGCTGCTAGTCAAAGGGGGGTGGAAGATTCCGCGAAAAGCGTGGGTTTTAGCTCAGTTATTTATTTATGGTCTAGGTATTGGAACAGCAGTGCCCGCCAAGTCGCCAATAACATTCACCAAATCACTGTCGGAGGGAACAATGATCTTGGAGTTATCTCTCAATGCTTCACTTACGGTCTCTAGCTTCTTAAGTAGCTGCGCATTTCCAACAAAGTACTTTTCAGCGGCTTCGTTTACGATCTTTATGGCT
>JAZGCZ010000030.1:0-4102 GCA_036477195.1 Anaerolineales bacterium
TTCTCCTTAGGCGATCTCATAGCCGGTCCTTGGGATTGCGTTGACATAAATACTCACCTTTAATGAGGTACAGCCTCACTTTAGAGTGCGACCACGGCAGATATTGCCGAAAAACTGCCTATATGACTCTGGATCGGAAAACTCTCAGAAAAACACTCCGCAACTGGGACCAGTCCAAAGTGCTGGGCGAAAGCCCTCTGGCTCGTTTGAGGCTCGTTGATTCAAGGCGAACTGCGTCAGGCTACGGGGAAACGCAGGTGGGCTTTGGAATCGCCTTGAGGGAAGTGCTCCAGGAGTTGATCGAGGCACTAAAGCCGGAAAACGGGCCCTCAGACCCGCTCGAGAAGATCTGGAGGCCCCACCGGATCCTCGCCGGGCTATACATTCAGGGCCGCTCACCCGATTTCCTGGCAAATGAGATGGGGATCGCCCGAAACACTTTCAACCATGAACAGGCCGCAGCGCTTGACCAATTGCTAGCCAGCCTGAGCGAACGGGAGGAACGAGAGCAGTCGGAGACTTTCCCTGCACCGCGGGTTGCGGTTCCCCTCACCGTACCGCCCAGGTCAACCCACGGGCTGATTGGCCGTGAGAGTCTCCTGGACGAAATGAAGACTCGACTGATGCGGTCCCAAAGGCTGGCGCTTCAGGGGCTGCCGGGAGTCGGGAAAACCGCGCTCGCGATTGAGCTAGGGCACGATATGAGAGGACATTTTGCGGATGGTGTCCTGTGGACCAGCCTTGGGCCCACGCCGGATGTCGCGGTGCAATTTCATCTCTGGGAAATCGCCATAGGTCTGCACCCCTCCGAAATTCGTGAGCTTCCGGATCTAAAGTCACGTGCCAGCCAGCTCCATTCATTAATTGGAGAGAGACGGATTCTGATGATCATCGACGATGTGTGGGATGAGGCTGCCGCACGCGCGTTCGAGATCGGCGGAGCCAATTGCAGTTATCTCTTTACCATGCGATCTCCGAAGATCGCGGCCAGCCTGGCAGGGGAAATCGCAATCGGCGTTCCGGAGCTCGATGAAGTGAATAGCTTGGCTCTGCTGGAACGTTTTGTCCCTCGACCAAAGCAACCAGTGGTGGACAGGTGGCGGGAGCTTGTGCAAGCCGTGGGCGGCTTGCCTCAGGCTCTGGTTATCGCGGGCGGCGCCCTGCGCACAGCGGCGTATGCTGACCAACCCCGCCGTCTGAGAGATTTCCTGGATCGGCTGGCCGATCCCGCTGAGCTGCTGTCTCTCGAGCGGACCCGATCGGCGCTCGATCAACAAGCTGGACTTCCCTCCGATGAACCGATCTCGCTTCAGGCGGTTATCGCTTTGAGTGATAAAGCGCTGGAGCCGGCCACGAGATCGGCACTGCGCAGTCTCAGCATCTTTCCTGCGAAGCCAAGTACCTTCGATGAGCAAGCCGCGATCGCGATTTCCGGCGAGACTACTCAGGAGCTGGATCGGCTTGTCGACGCAGGGTTGCTGGAGCCGAGTGGTGGGGAACGATACGCAATGCACCGCACGATCGGTGATTTCTCCCGAACGCTTATGGACACCAGCGCGCCGGTGGGAGCTATGGTCGATCATTTTGTACGCCTGACTGAACGGAATTCGGGTCAGTTCAATGCATTGAATCCGGAAATCCAGAACATCCTGGCTGCACTGCGGTTGGCAAGCGAGAACGGTTTGGATGAAGAGTTCATCAATGGGGCCAACGCTCTCTACCCGTATCTTGAAGCGAACGGCCTGCTTGCCGAGGCGGACCATCTCCTGTCGCAAGCAATCGCCGCTTCGGGAGACCGAACGCAAACCCTGCTGAATGCCGGAAGAGCGGCGCAGCGATTGGGCAAGCTGGATCAAGCCGAGCAGTATTTTCAGGCCGCGGCAAAAGCCGAGGAGGATGTTTCGGCTGTGTGTGCTGCGTTGCTCGGATTGGGCGCTACCGCCTTCGAGCGCGGGGAGCACGCTCTTGCGGAGGAGCGTTACCTCCGAGGATTGTCACTGGCCAAGGAAGAGCGCCTCCGCCAGCGCGAAGCCGCATTGCTGACAAACATTGGGATCCTGGCCGTCAGTCAGGGAGACCTCGCGCAGGCAGAATCCCACTTCGCCGAGGCATTAGGCCATGCTCGCGCAGTGGAAGACCGCACGCTTTTGGGCCCGATCCTCACCAATCTGGGGGTGATCGCGGCCCGCAATCAGCAATTCGAGTCTGCGAACGAATATTTTGAGGAAGCGGTTGAGATGGCGCGTGCAGACGGCAACCGTCGCATGATGGCCTTTCTGCATACGAACATCGGAGCGCTGGCGCATGATCAAGCCGATGAAGCGCGCGCCGGCCTGGAATTTGAAGCTGCATTGAGTTTATCGAAGGAAATTGGGGACAATCAGCGTATGAGCCACGTTCTGGCCAGCTTGGGCGCATTGGCAACCGCCCAACGAGATTTCGAAACCGCGGACTCTTATCTCGGGGAAGGCCTGAAGCTGGCGCGTGAGGCGAACTTGAAGGAGAACGAGGTGTTGCTGCTAATCAATTCTGCGGAGGTGCAGCGAGAGTTGGGGAATGGCGAAGAGGAACGAGCCCTCCTTCTCGACGCTCAGGAATTAGCAGAAGAGATCGGCCATGAGCGGTACGAAGGAATTGCCTCAGAGCGGCTAGACAAAAGCCAAGGCTTGAAGAGAATCCAGCTGAATTGACTCATATACAATGAATTGGACTGGGTGTATCAGTCGGCGGCCGCCGGCTGCGGCGCTCGGTACCTGAGCGTCCACCAAGTGCTGAAAGCAAACCCCACCGCCATCAGAATCGCTCCCAACAGTCCCACCGCCCAATAGCCAATTCCTGCGTAAATCACACCGCTCGCCAGGCTTCCGAGGCCGGAGGCCAGGCCGATCAACATATCGTTCGCACCCTGGGTTTTAGATCGTTCAGAAGCAGTTAGCTGGTCAGACAAAAGCGCGGATCCAGCCACAAAGCTGAAGCTCCAACCCAAGCCTAATAGAAACAGGCCGACCACGATTACAGTCACGGTCGACGAGGCAGGCGCAACGAACCCCGAGAAGATGATGATCAAACTTCCTGCGATCATCACCGGACCGCGGCCGAACCGGTCGGACATAGCCCCTGCGATGGGTGCAAACGCAAACATCCCTAACGTGTGGGCTGAGAAGACGACCGAAATCTCCCCCAAGCTGTGACCTAAGTCTCGCATGTAGAGGGCAGTGATTCCCATGAGCATGATCATTACTGCTTGTGCGAGCGCCACTGTGATCACCGCAACATATACGCCCGGAAGGCGAATCAACTGTGAGATGGATCGGGCACCTTGTTCGGTAATTTCAGGTCTGGGGTTCTCTTCTTCAACCAACTTTGCGAGCTTTGCCGGCTCAGGTCGTAGGCCAACAAAGGTCACGATGCTAGAAAGACCAACGAGCGGAACTGCGACCAATATCGGCCCGGTTAATTCGTTCAGGCCGAGGCTTAACCCCCAGGCGCTGCTTGGGGCTACAAGCAGCGGGCCGAGAATAGCGCCCACCGTTCCCGCCCACACGACAGTCGATATCGCCCGCCCTCGTACATCTGGCGCGCTGACCTCTGCTGCTACGAAGCGAGACATGAGCGTGCCAGCTCGCATCGCGCCGAATCCGACGATTCCCAAGAAGAATACCCATATCAAACCAAACTCGGTACCGGCGGCCGCCAAGCCCGCCCCTGCCAGGCCAAGTAGGAGGGCTGCGGTGAGTCCGTTTCTTCGGCCGAGGCGATCCCATAACGTCCCCCAGAGCAGGGCGGATAGCGCCATGGAGAGTTGAATAACAGCAGAAGGAACTCCGGCGAGCGAGGGATTGCCGGTGAGGTCAGTGGCGACAATGGTCAAAACGGTCGCGGAAGAGATCACCGCTGCAGACGCGAGGCTCTGCATGCCGAAGAGTGAGCCGACGATGCGGCGTCTGGGCTGACTGAAGTCTGAAGCTGTCACGAGCGGGGATTGTACTGCAGCTTAACCGCCAGACGAGCGAAGGTGTTCAGATATAGCTGCAAGTCATAGTCGCTGGGCTGAGCCCGCTCAGACGTCGTCCGGTTCGAGCCTGGTGGGCACTGCTTCCAG
>JAZGCZ010000031.1:0-4669 GCA_036477195.1 Anaerolineales bacterium
ATCACTCCCAGGAACAACACGGCCAGGATCATGATGAATAAGAAATTGTTGAGCAAGAACAGCGATTCGCGTGACACCATCGAGTTAATTTGGTTTCCGCCTCGAAGTTCTCCCCAGCGCTTTAGCAACAGCCAAAGCGAGACGATGAAGGATAGGCCGATGAAGGCGAAGAACATCGGTCCGATGGCGGATTGCGCGAAGGCGTGCACCGAGGACAGCACACCGGAACGGGTCAGGAAGGTCCCGAAGAGCACCAGCGAATAAGTCAGGATTATGAGCAGCATGTTCCAGTGCTTCAACATGCCCTTCTTTTCCTGGACCATTACCGAGTGCAGGAAAGCTGTGCCCGCAAGCCAGGGCATGAAGGCCGCGATCTCAACTGGGTCCCAGCCCCAATACCCGCCCCATCCGAGAACGTCATAAGCCCAACGCCCGCCCAAGATGAGTCCGAGTGCCAGGAAGAGCCATGCTACCAGCGTCCAACGTCGAGTGACTCGGATCCAGCGATCGTCGCTGCGCCCTACCACCAGCGCCGCCATGGCGAAGGCGTAGGGGATCACGAATGACACGAATCCAAGGTACAGCATCGGGGGATGGATGATCATCCCTGGGTGACGCAGGAGGGGATTCAGGCCCTGACCATCGGGAGGCGCTGCGGCGTGAGCGCCTTCAGGTCGGAAGAATGCAGCAGCCTGCCCTCCCTCCGCTGTGATCCATATGCGCGAGAAAGGGTTCTCAAAAAATATGATCAAGGAAAGGAAGAAGGCCAGCGTGATCATCGTTACGACGATGACCCATGGCAGCAGATCGCGATCGCGCTCCCATTTCCGAAGGCCGACCGCACTCGCGAAGGCCGCCATTAGCCAGGACCAGAAAACCAGCGAACCTTCCTGTCCGCCCCAGAGAGCGGTGATTTTCAGATAGGTGGGCATGGCATTGCTGGTCACCTTGGCTACGTAGGCGATGTCATACCGGGCGCCCACCAGCAATAGGATGATGGCCAGCGCCGCCACGCTGACCATTGGCCAGGAAAGCAGCATGGCCCGTCGTGCGCTCTCGACTATTTCAGGCCGGCGCTGCTTGGCACCATAAGCTGCAGCCCCCGCACCATATAGTGCAAGCACAAACGAGAGCACCAATGCCGCATAGCCGATTCCTTCAATCAAGAGATCGCCTTATTTCTGTTCATGGTCGCAATCCAATCTCGCGCAGCGCCGACGGCAAGATGTGAAACTGCCGTCGGCGATTCAATCACCCTCACTGCTTCCTTGCTCAAGTCTGACCCTCTGCGGATTGGAGGGGCACCTCCTCTTCGTACCGAGTGGGGCACTTCAGCAGCAGCTCGTCCGCATAAAAAACGCCGTCATCACCCAAATTTCCGGTCACAATAGCCTGGGCTTCATGACGGAGAAGATCGGGCTTGGGACCCACGTAAACCACCTGAAGGCGGGATACATTTGGGTCACGCAAGGCGTCGTAGAGTACCTTGGCCAACCCGCCGCCGGCTTCGATCTCATCTAGATCTGCGGGCACGTTAGCCATAGAAAACTCGAGGGTCAGCGTATCGGTATCGTAGGACACCGTATCCCCGTCAACGGCGCCGGCCAATTTGATGGCCCGGTCATAGACCGCGTCCCCTTTGGTCAGCATTTCGTCGATGGTGAGGTAATACTGGGCAGCAGCCTGCGTGGAGGACACAATCAGGTACACCACAGCTGCCACGATGAGCAGCCCCCCGATGATGAACTTAGAGCGGCTGCTGGAACCGGATGAGGCGGTGGATGTTGTCATACAACTTCTCCGCGAGTTTCGGCGATTCTATCACCCTGACTTCGGATGCAGGTCATCAGATCGGTATGATGTATTCCAGCATTACAGTAATCGTCTGGCGTTCAGATTAGATTCAGATGATACGCTGAAGATCAAGCCATGAGAAGCAAATCCTCCGGCCTGTCCCCCCGCCCTCCTCCCCCTTCCGATCTGGCTCAGCCCCATCCGGCTCGGCTCAAGGCGCATGCTCCACCTTACTCACACCGGTCGGAAGAGCGGGCTGCCGGCTACAAGAAGAATTCTCAGAAACTGGACGAGCAGATTCGGTTATTGATAGCTAGAAGCACGAATTTGACTAAGCGCCTTCCCCTCCGCACTCTTGATCAGGATTACCGGACGGCGCATTGCCAGGAGAGGCTTGGATGAAGATCCTGGCTTTAAGTGATAGCGTCGATGAAAGAGTGTATTCCGCGAATATCCATCAGAGTTATGGGGAGGTCGACCTTGTAATTGGATGCGGGGATTTACCGATCTACTATCTTGAGTTCGTTGCAGACGCCCTCAATAAGCCTGTGCTCTACGTTCGGGGGAACCACGATACCCAGGCCGAACTAAGCAGCGATGGCGAGTGGCGAAGAATTCCCAGAGGATGTGATCCCATTGACAATCATATTGCCAGCCATGGAAACCTTATCTTTCTGGGCCTGGGTGGTTCAATGCGCTACCGGCCAGGTGCCGCTCAGCAATACAATGAAACTCAAATGCGGCTCCGAATAGCCCGGCTTTTGCCCAGGCTGTTAATCACGCGACTGCGACACGGTCGATTTGTTGATGTGGTCGTCGCTCACTCGCCGCCTCGCGGCATAGGCGACTCCAGCGGTCCGGCACATACAGGCTTCAAAGCGTTCCTGGTGCTTATGACCTGGCTAAGACCACGGTATTTCCTACACGGGCATGTTGACTCCTGGCTTGTCGGTGGCGGGAGGGAAACCCAGTTCCGCAAGACAAGAGTGGTCAACGTCAACCCAGTATTCAGGTTGGAGATCACTCCAATCGACCCATCTGACGGATGAACGGTTACGAATTCCCAAGACCGAGGTCAAAGTGAGCCTTCCAGGCTACACCCAAGCCGTCATGGACTTTCGGAGCGCCCGACGCAAGGTGGCACTAAAGAGGGTTTTGGCTCGCTTGTCTGGAAAATCGACGGATCTGCTGTCGTACGAAGACGTGCGTAAGAAGTTGAAGGCTACGGAAACTTCGAAGCGCGAGCTCAAAGAAATCCCACTGGACTCCATCGTCGGCAGCGTCGGACGCTATAAGGATTTTACGCGTGACTTTTTGCCCCGTCAGGACAGCGCTAGCGGACGTTGGGCGAGGGTCAAGGTCGCCGTCACGGCGCTTGGAGGCTTGCCCCCGATTGAGGTCTACCAAATCGGAGAAGTGTATTTCGTTCTGGATGGCAACCATCGAATTTCGGTCGCCAGGGAGGTTGGCTCGACACATATCGAGGCCTACGTTCGCCACGTCAAGACGAAGGTCCCTCTATCACCCGACGTTAGGCCGGACGAAATGATCATCAAAGCCGAGTTCGCCGATTTCCTGGAACGCACTTCGTTGGCCGAGATCCTTGAACCGGACCAGCTCAGGGTAACTGCTCCCGGGCAGTATCAGCCACTGTTGGGGGGGATCGAACGCCATCGAGAGTACCTGGCTGATGAGCGAAAAGAACAGATCTCTCAGCGGGAAGCGTCGGAGCATTGGCATGAACATGTCTACCTACCACTGGTAGGCGTGATCCGCGAGCAAGGTCTGCTTAGGGATTTTCCAGGCCGGACGGAAACAGATCTGTATGTTTGGATTTCGAGACATCGCGAGGCTCTAGAGCGCGAGGTAGGCTGGGAAATCAAGCCGGGTAGCGCCGCCGCCGACTTGAGGTTCAAGGCCAGTCCCAAGGTCAGCCGCAGGGCCGCCCGGCTGGCGAGGAAAGCTTTGGATGCCGTGACGCCGGATCCATTGGTGACCGGCCCGGCGCCGGGCCGGTGGCGTGAGGAAACGTTGGCCGCGCGTCGCGCTGAGTTATTCACAGTGGACATTCTAGTGCCTGTACATGGAGAGCAAGCCAGCTGGAGTGCGATGGATCAGGCCCTACTCGTTGCTGGACGCGAGGGCGCCAGGCTGCAGGGCCTGCATATCGTGGCCTCCGAGAAGCTCAAGCAAGGCGATGAGGCCAGAATCGTGAGGGAGAAGTTCGATAGACGATGTAAAGGGGCCGGCATTTCCGGAAAGTTCGCGATCGAAGTAGGAGGCGTAGCCCGGCGGGTCTGCGAGCGCGCCCGCTGGGCCGATCTGGTTGTCCCTCACCTGGCGCACCCGCCGGGAACCCGCCCCAGGGCCAGGCTGGGGTCGGGATTTCGGACAATGATCTTGCGTTGCCCAACCCCGATACTTGCGGTCCCAGGGTCAATGTCCCCAATGAACCACGCGCTCTTGGCCTATGATGGCAGCCCCAAAGCAAAGGAGGCGCTCTACCTCTCTACCTATCTAGCAAGCCGCTGGAATATCTCTTTAACCATCGTATCGGTTATGGAATCTAGTCGGGTTACAGACGAGACGTTGGGAGAAGCGCTGGCGTATGCCGAGCGACATGAGGTTAAGCCGACCCCGGTCGGCGAGTCGCGCGATGTCGCCGAAGCCATCCTTCGGACCGCGAATGAGCACAGATGCGACTTCTTCGTCATGGGAGGATACGGTCACAGTCCCGTCGTCGAAGCCGCACTCGGGAGCGCAGTCGACCAAATCCTGCGAGAAACCGACAAGCCAGTATTGATCTCCCGCTGACGGTAGCGATGGTCAAAGTCCACCAAATAGTCGGGAAGTCTGTCATCGGTCACGATGCGCT
>JAZGCZ010000032.1:0-6240 GCA_036477195.1 Anaerolineales bacterium
TCAATTTCCTCCGGAAGCTCCGGATTCTTGCTTCTGGGGAGCGGCAGGGGATCAATAATGTGCTTGACGACAACTGCCATCGGCGTCTCCGCGTGAAATGGAACCACTCCGGTTGCCATTTCATACAGCACGATGCCGAGAGAATAGATGTCGCTACGCAAATCGACCTTCTCCCCGCGCCCCTGCTCTGGCGACATGTACGCCGGCGTTCCCGCCACCGTGCCGCTTTGCGTTAGCTGGCTGCCTCCCACAATCTTGGCCAGTCCAAAATCGGTGAGTAGCGGCCAGTCCGGCTTCGGCAGCAGGATGTTGCTGGGCTTGATATCGCGATGAACGACGCCTTGTTCGTGCGCGTAATGCAGCGCTCCTGCCACCTGATTGGTCAGTCCCAGCATCTGGTCCGGGGCCAGGGGATTTCCCATCAGCTCGGTAAGAGTTCCGGCTTCTACGAACTCCATGACGATGTAGGTGGTGTCCTTCTCCTCACCGTAATCAATCACGATCAAAATATTGGGGTGTCTTAGGCTGGCGATAGCCTTGGCCTCCTGCCGGAAGCGCTTGAGGAATGTATCGTCTTGCTCCGCATAATAAGGAGGCATCACCTTCACGGCAACATACCGATCGAGCGAAGCTTGATAAGCCTTGAATACCGTAGCCATGCCTCCCTTGCCGATCTTGGAGACAATCCGATATCCGCCTAGCTCTTGACCGATTAGACCTAGCACAAAATCACTCCAACTGACGATTAAATAGATCCTGATTGTATATCGGAAGGAGAGTGCGACCAATTCATGTGGAAGGGTTCAAAGAGTCTGGGCTGGCGCGGAGCCAGGAGGCTACTAGAGAACGCGACCCATTTATGGTGAGGGAATCGGAGAGTGTGGGCTGGCACGGAGTTCGCATGCAAATGGAGAATGCGACCAATTAATGGTGAGGGATTCGGAGAGTGTGGGCTGGCGCGGAGTTAGCATGCTAATAGAGAGTGCGACCAGTTTATGGTTAGGGGCTCGGAGGGAGTGGACTGCGGCAAAGGAATTACAGATGATTCTGCCAGCCGTCCACAACGGAAGAAGGCGGCGGACCAGAGATTAGCCGCAGGCCAAGCGTTCCTGCAAGATCATTGAGTACGTCCTGCGCGACTCCGACCGCACGGCCCTCTTCGTCGGCGTCTTCGATCTCTTGGCCAAGCTCGAGGAGTACTTTGATTGCTTCAGGTGAATTCAGATCATTCTCCATCGCTGCGGCATATGCATTTTCCGCCTCGTGTGTCTCAAGTTCCTTCCCCGATCCCGGCCTATCCTGCACGGCGCGCCTCAAAGACTCAGCCCAATTGGCGGCGACCTCCAGATCGTGCTCCGAATATCTCCAGGCCTCGCGATAGTGGTGGGAGGCCAGGTAAAGCCGTATGGCATTTGGAGACCAACCATCCAGCAAAGTATGGATATAGACCATGTTCCCGAGCGATTTGCTCATTTTCTCGCCATCATGCTCGACCATTCCAATGTGCATCCATATGCGAGAGAGATTGCTGCCGTTCAACGCTTCCGACTGTGCGATCTCGCTTTCATGGTGCGGGAATATCAAATCTCCGCCTCCCGCGTGGACGTCGAGCGTCGGTCCCAGGCGCCCTGCCATAATGGAGCACTCGATATGCCAACCGGGTCGTCCTGGTCCCCAGGGGCTCTCCCAGGCCGGCTCGCCCGGCGCCTGCGCCTGCCAGAGGACAAAGTCAAGCGGCTGGCGCTTGTCGGGATCATCCGGAAAGTTACCGCGCTCGTTTGCGATTGGCAGCATTTCATCTTGTGAGAGTCTGGAAAGTTTGCCGTATTCGGGCCAAGATTCCAGATCGTAATAGACCGACCGACCTTTGGTATAGGCATGGCCGGTATCAACCAGCTTCTTCACGGCTTCTACAATATCGGGAATTGCGGAGGAGGCACGCGGCATTTCATCCGGGGGACGGACATTTAGTGCGATCATATCCTCAATAAATTGCTCAGTCCATTGGTCGCCTAACCGCTTCCAGTCATCATCCTTCTCGGCCGCCTCGCGCAGCATGTCGTCGTCGATGTCCGTGACATTCTGGACATAGCGTGTGGACATCCCCCTGTACTCGAGATAGCGGATGAGGATATCCACTGAACAGTAAGTAAATGCGTGGCCAAGATGGGTCGTGTCATAGGGGGTGATGCCGCATGCATAGATCCCGAGCGGTTCATCGCCCGATTCAAAGGATTCGATTGCTTGCGAGAGGCTGTTGTAGAGCTTCATCGTTCGGTCTTCCCAGAGTGCGCTTTTCCCGGAGCGATAGTATTCTAGTCGCTCCTCTAATAAGCGGCCTCTTCCACTGCCATGGTATAGTCCCGCGCCCAGAATTCGGCCCCTTGCAGATGGCGCAATGGTTGCCAGGTGAGACTGTATGACTGTAGAAAGCGAAACCATTTATTTTCAAGATTACATGCCGGGGAATGTGTGTTTCGGCTGCGGGAAAGAGAACCCGCAAGGTCTGCACATTCAGAGCTTCTGGGAGGGCGAAGACTCCGTCTGTGAGTGGACATCGGAGGAGCGCTACCATGGCTGGGTCCAAATTATGAATGGGGGAATTCTGGCCACGTTAATCGACTGTCATTGCATGGGCACAGCCATGGCCGCCGCTTATCGTGAAGAGGGTCGATCACTCGACTCCGAACCATACTATCGATACGCAACCGCCAGCATCAAAGTCGATTACCTAAAACCCACTCCAAACGACCACCCTGTCACATTGCGTGCCCAGGTTGTCGAGATGAAGGGCCGCAAGACAAGACTCACCTGCCAGGTTTATTCAGGAGACGAGATGACCGCTCGAGCCGAAGTCGTCGCCGTGCGCGTCTTCGAGGGCGCTGAGGAGGAGGGCAATCCGTTTAGCTAGCACTCGCCGCAATTGCCTCGGACCAGCCGTTATTGGCTCATTTCTCCTCGCGGCCTGCAACGTTGTAGTTCCCCCGACTCCCTTTCCGACCGCCCCGGCACAACCCACAGAGTCCGCCGGGGCAGCATCTGGAACGCAGCTTCCGCCCCAAACCGCAAATCCCACTGTCTCTCCCACGCCAGATCCCTACGCCGGACTGACCATCGCCGATCTCAGTTCGCGCTCCTACGGCGGAGGCGAAATTCAGTTCGAGGCTGAGCAGCGAGTTTCGTCCAGATTTAGTCGCTATCTAATTTCTTACCCCAGCGATGGGTTGACCGTCCATGGATTTCTCAATTTACCGCGGGGCGAGGGCCCATTCTCTGTGGTGCTTGTGCTTCATGGCTACATCGAGCCGGAAGAATATGAGACCCTGACCTACACCACGCGCTATGCGGACGCCCTTGCGGCTGAAGGTTTCCTTGTACTGCACCCTAACTATCGAAACTACCCGCCCTCCGATCCAGGGCCAAACTCTTTCCGGGTCGGTTACGCGGTGGATGTGCTCAATCTGATTGCGCTAATCAAGAACCATTCCGGCCAGCCGGGGCCCCTGGAGAACGCCGACCCTGAGGCTATCGGGCTATTTGGCCATAGCATGGGCGGCGGGATATCGTTACGTGTACTCGCAGCCCAAGCTTCGGTGCAAGCGGCTGTACTTTACGGCTCGATGAACGCGGACGAGCAGCTCAATTTTGAGAAGATCTATGAGTGGTCTGAAGGCGCCCGCGGGCTGGTTGAGCTCAATACGCCTCCACAAGATCTGGCACGCATTTCACCTGTCTACTATCTGGAAGGAATCCAAGCCGCGATCAGCATCCACCATGGAGAAGAGGACAAGCTGGTTCCTCCGGAGTGGTCGGAAGACCTCTGCCGCCGCTTGACCGCCCTTGGTAAGACCGTTGAATGTTTCAGCTATCCCAACGAGCCGCATACATTCATCGGCTTCGGCGGCATTCAACTTATCGAACGCGCGGTCGCTCTTTTTGAGCAGCATCTCGGCGCGCCATGAGAGGATTCCATTCAGGTTAAAAAAGGGGTGCTTTCGGGTTGAGGAAAGCATAATGCGGGCCGATAAATGAGTCTTTTGGGCAAATGAAACTATCGTTTGGGCAGAGGAAGTTATCGTTTGGGCTGCGGAAGCTATCGTTCGGGCCGAGGAAGGTTTCTTCCGGATTGAGAAAAGCTTCTTCCGGGATAGTGAAAGCGGGCCGACCGATGGGTCGACCCGCTATTTGTTTCTCGGTTTCAGCGTGGATTGACTTAGGCCGCGGGTGGCTGCCAGATGATCGTATCCGGCTTGAAAACCGACCAGGCAAACCAGAAGTGCTCCGCCGAAATTACCTGTTCCAGCTGACTTCCAGCAAGCGGGCCCTCCACGGCTTCTCCGAAGATGTTCCACAAGCTTCCAGTTTGTTCATCGCGGAAGCCCTCCAGAGCTGCCTGGAAGCTCAAGACCTGGCCGTCTAGCTCACGTAAGTAGACCGCGGTGGATCCCGTGTCATGACCGGAGTTCCCGAAGGTCGATGCGGTTCCCAACTGCCAAAATACGGTTAGTGGAGTGCCCTGCACCGAGTCGTTCAGAACCTGCAACTCGCTGAGCAGCGTGAAGGGATAGGCGATATCGGTGCCGTTTACCTCGATCGCTACCACTCGCTCGACTGCCGGCAAGCGGCCATCCAAGTCTCCATCGAACAAGAATGGATTGTTCCCGATCGAGTCGTAGCCTGCGTAGGGATTACGGCCGTAGTTTCGGGAATGTCCAGTGTTTCTGGAGAGAACCTCTCCATCCGGATGGCGCTCCTTAAACTCGCTCCAACCAATGATCTGCGAAGGCAAGACCTCGAGGACCGTCCCGGTCAGTTCGCCAACGATGCCCTCGCCGGTGAACTGCTGCCACCAGGATCGAGTCTGGCGGTCATACATAACCAGGTCAGAGTTTCTCAGGTTGCCGGTCGTCCCAAAGTCGAGCACCGTCCCGTCTGCCAAACGGCGATCAAAGGCGATGGTGGAGTTGCACAAGGGGCAAAACGTCAGCGCCACAGGCGCTCCCCCAACCACGTCATTGACGATCTCATGGTGAATGAGGATCGCGAGGGGGTAGGCTCTCGCCACCCCGTTATTCTCAAAGAACATCACCGGCCAGTCGAATCCTAGCCAGGTGTCTGCATCAACCACGCTCTCGAAAATTGGATTGTCGATGGCTGGAATGCCATCTGGCGGGGGTCCGCCTGAGGAAATCTCGCCCAGGTCAATACTGCGGATACTAAAATCCGTGTCCGGCCAGTAGCGGAGATTGAACCTCACGTCTACCCCCTCGAAAGGGTCTCCAGCAACTTTAGGCCGCACATTCACCCCGGATGGAACAGATTCGGATTTGGGTTCCTGGATTTCTTCGGATTGGGGCTCCTGGATTTCGTTCAACGGAAGATCGACCGTGGACGAGCAGGCGGCTAGCACCACCGCAAATGCAGGTAGCCACATTTTCCTGTTTTGTAAGAGGGACTCTGGCATTCAGTTGCTCCTCGCTTTCCATAAGCATTAATTGCCCCTCAAAGGGATTTATCCGCTTAAGCGTGATGAGAGGCGCATTCGGGTATATGACGCCCCGTTTGCGCCTCTCATTACTCCCGAGCGAAGTCTCTTATCGATTACTTATCTTCGACGGATTCTGGCTTCTCTGCTTCGGGTTGAGCGACTACTTATCTTCGACGGATTCTGGCTTCTCTGCTTCGGGTTGAGCGATTACTTATCTTCGACGGATTCTGGCTTCTTTGCTTCAGGCTGAGCGACTACTTATCCTCAGAGGATTCGGCCTGCTCCGCTTCAGGTTGAGTTATTTCAGGCGGGATGGCTGCCGCCGCGGCCGCATTCTCCTGTTCCAGCGAGCGGACCGAGCGCTGCAATCCACCGATTTGAAGCCGATTGCGAACAGAACCTGGAGCCATGAGAAGCACTCCAACGACAATTCCAAGCACAAGGGTGATCATCAGCACCAATGCCAGGGATCCCTCAATGCTCCAGAATAGGAAACTGATCGGGGTCGTTTGATTGTTCTGAACTGCAAATACGGTGACCAGAAGGGCAAGGATCAGGGCAACGACAAAAAATATTCGCATATCAGGACCTCAACTGGGCGCAATTTGGCCCCATCCTACGGGGGAGCAACTCGGCTGTCAATAACAACAATGCGTTCCAGAAATCTACCGACCCGCAAGTACGAGCAATCCAAGCAGTAAGGCCAATCCAACCGAGGTCAGCGTCCCGACGAGAAAATACTCCGCGAACGC
>JAZGCZ010000033.1:0-77554 GCA_036477195.1 Anaerolineales bacterium
TCGTTTCAGGCCACCTTGGATGAGACTCACTCGACCCGGGGACGGGCAAATGCGCTACGTGCCGCCATTTCAGGTCGGTTGCCAGCAGATGCGATGAGTAGCCCGGAACTCTATGAGATTTTAGATCTGTGTCTTGAATGCAAGGGCTGCAAGTCCGAATGTCCGACGCAGGTGGATATGGCACGTTTAAAGGCGGAATTTCTGGGTCAATACCAGGCAGTCCACGGTGTCCCAATCCGCAGCCGACTGTTTGGCGAAATAGCTGTGTTTTTCAGATTTCTTTCCCCTTTGGCGCCGCTCAGCAACCGTGTTGCGCGGACGCGGTTGTTCCGCTGGCTGCTTGGCCAAACCATGCACATTGCGCCTCAGCGTACATTGCCCGAACTCGCATCCAGCCGCTTCAGCAAACGGTTCGAGCCTCCCCAAGAAGCCACTGCCGGGAAGCAGGTCGTGCTGTTCCTGGATACATTTACGGAGTTCAACAACCCAGAAATCGGGGAGGCCGCCGTCGACTTACTGAGTGCTGCAGGGTTCGACGTCACGCTCGTTCCTGACCAAGTATGCTGTGGGCGGCCGCTTATTTCAAAGGGTATGTTGAAGCGGGCCAAGGCGAATGCGGTGCGCAACGTGCGCGCCCTCGCCCCATACGTTCGTCAGGGGAAAACCATTGTGGGATTGGAACCATCCTGTATTTCGGCGCTGCAGGACGAATACCCTGATCTGCTTCCAGACGACCAGGATGCAAAGGATGTTGCGGAGGCTGCAATTCTGATTGAGGAATTCCTGATGGCAGGGAACCTGCTCGACGGTATGCAATTTGAGATTGGGGACGAGCCGATTGTGCTACACAACCACTGCCATACCAAGTCTCTGAACGGCGGCCAGTCCACCGTAGACATGCTGCGTGCTACCGGGCGAAGGGTGGAGGAAATCCCCTCCGGATGCTGCGGAATGGCGGGTTCATTCGGATATGAAGCCGAGCACTACGCCCTCTCTATGCAGATTGGGGAGTTGAAGCTTTTCCCAGCCGTCCGAGAGGCAGTCGGCGGGGTGGGTGTGAAGCATGTTGTGGCGCCAGGAATGTCATGCAGGGCACAGATTCGGGACGGCACGTCTGTCAAGGCGGAGCACCCCGTTCAGCTGATGGCAGAGCTTTTAGTCGTCGAATAACCCCATTCCAAGCCGGCACGCCCCTAAATCAGGACACTCCGAGCAGCGTCCGATCGAACTTTCTTGTCGTCAAATTACCCCATTCCGGGTCGGCACATCCATCGAACCAGCACTCCGTAGGGTCTTTGCTGCCATAGAATAATCCCATTTAGTTTCCATACCGCTTGTATTGCGCATAGCCATATTCAATGACCACGTTCATGAGAATGTGGAGTTAGATAGGGCGCCGAACCTTCGGTCGCCAGCTACTGATCGTCCTCAAATATCTCGTGATAGCCGCGATCAAGTTCGTTGTCGGATAAGTGGGCGTAGCGCTGGGTGACGGCGATGCTTCGGTGTCGTGCGAGCTCCTGAGCCAGCTTCAAATTGCCGCCGGATCCGCGAAGTACCGTAGTCACGAAGTAGTGCCTAAAGGAATGCGGTGTGATCACGGCGCTTTGGCCATCGCCAAGCGCCTCGCTCGCGCGAGCATGTACGATGGATCGAGCAGTGGTCGTAGATATGGGGAGAACACGCTTTCCAGCGCCTTTATCGTGGCGGGCAAACATTGGCAATGCGCCCATGGGGCGTCCTGAGGCGCCGTCCAAGCTTGCCCGGCGGCTCAGATAGGCCTTGAGGTACCGCAGGGTGCGACTGGAGAAGCGCACAACCGCTTCGCGGTTCCCTTTGCCGATCAAGATTGCCCGGCCTTCATTCCAGTCGATATCTCCACGGCGCAAGCCTACCGCTTCATGGACACGGAGGCCGGTATCTGCAAGCGTGAATAGCAATGCACGATCTCGCAGGGCTCGCAGCCAATCCCGTTTGTCAGTGTCGTCACGCGCGGTCATGGTGCTGGCATAATCCAAAATGGCTTCGATATCGTTGCGAGGGAACTGAGGCAGGCGCTGCCCGGGGCGCCTAGCACGTCGGCGAATGAGAAGGCGCAGTCTAGGCAGATTGATATCTGCTTGTTTTTCAGCGGCGAGATATTCATACCAACCGGTCAGTGCAGTTAAGTACAGCCTTTCGCTCGCAGGATAATAGGAAGACAAGTAGCGGGCGAAGTCAACGATCCAGTTTTCCGTGACCTTGCGGACATCGGTGGACTCAGGATCACGGTCCCGATCCCGCATACTGGCGCTGAAAGCATTGACTGCATTTGTATAGGTGCGAGCAGTATTTGGGCTGCGGGAGATCGCAACGCCGGCCAAATAAGCCTCAAGCGTATCCTGGACGCTTGTATCACTCATTACGGGCACCGTGCGGTATGTTAGCCACTGGGATGAATTTCCGAAAGCGCACTGAGTGCACATCGTCTGCCGCCCTCAGAGCCTCCCCGGTGTGGATATCTATGTTTGCGATAATAGAACTTATCATAACCATACCGAATTATAAGGGCAATCCCTCTGATGTCAACTACCTCCCCATTGCCTCCGCCAGACATGATGATTGCAGTGGGCTATGGGCCGTCTATGGCGCAGACCAGGCAGAATCAATCATGCCTTACGCATGCGATCTTGGAGAGATACCCCTGCCCCATAGGTCGGAGGTATCGCGCCCATGGGGTCTTCGATCGATATTTGCTGTGAGGTCTAACTGCGGGGTCTGGGCTTTATTGTGCTGATGCTGTCGTCTTCGGCTATGGATTGTACGCTCGAGTGGATCTTGGCGATGTCCCCACGATGCCAGCATCGTTCAAAGGCCTCAACCATATCAGGATCAAATTGCTGTCCTGATAGGGAAAGAATCTCCTCAAACGCCTTCTGATTGGAGAGAGCCGCCCGATAGGGTCGGTCTGAGGTCATGGCATGAAACGTATCTGCAACGGCTAGCAGCCTGGCACCGATGGGAATGTCTTCACCTGCAAGCTGGTCGGGATAACCGCCGCCATCCCATCGTTCGTGATGATGGCGAACGACGGGCAGTGCAGAGTCCAAGTACGGATTGCCCTCGATCATGTGCGCGCCATACACTGGGTGCATGCGCATTTCTATCCACTCGTCATCGTCCAGCGGTCCAGTTTTTGAGAGTACCTTTTCGGGGACTCCAATCTTGCCGACATCGTGCAGGATCGCCCCAAATTCGAGCGCCTCAAGGTCAACTTGATCCCAATCGAGTTCAAGACCGAGCGCCTGAGCATAAGCATTGACGGCCTCGACATGCCGCAATGTATATTCTCCGGCGCGCGCTTCGATGGCATTGGCCATGGCCCGCAACACCGCCTTAAGCTGTACCAACATCAGTTCATCGGTACGCTGGAGACGCGCGCGAACGGCGGAAAGCAGCTCACGGCTGGTGACTGGCTTGGTAATGTAGTCATCCACTCCAAGCGCCTTGGCCGCGAAGATATCTTCGCGTGTACCCCGGGCGGTTACAAAGATGAAGGGAATCGCCGCTCCGCCAGGACGCTGACGCACGGCCTTATAAAGTTCAATGCCATCCATGCCAGGCATAGAGATATCTGACATGATCAGATCGGGTTTTTGTTGCTGGAGAAGGACCAGCGCGTCGTTTCCATTGGAGGCGGTGCTGACCGCATATCCGGACCTTTCGAGGATATCCCGGAAAGCAATGAGCATCGCAGGATCATCCTCGACGATGAGCAAGGTGGAGCCGTTGACTTGGTTTTCGGTCATCGCAAGGTAACCCCCGCTGCGGAGCCTCTAATGCTATTAGCTGGCACAATTATTGTCACGACCGAATTTTGGCGCAATATGACGCTGGTCTGTGCCAAAGGTTTATACTCACATTTGCTCTCATAGTTATTGCGTGGAATGATAGACAGTGAGCAAACGGATCATAGCAAGGAACCGGAAAGCCGCTAGGGATTTCGTGCTTGAAGAACGATTTGAAGCAGGAATTTCTTTGCTCGGCTCGGAAATCAAGGCCGTTCGCGCGGGTCAAGTTAGCCTGAGCGAGGCGCATGTCGGCATTGAGTCTGGCGAGGCGTGGTTGCTGAACGCGCATATCGCAGCCTATGAGCCTGCCAGTCAGCGCAATCACGAGCCGCGTCGACCTCGGAAGCTACTTCTCCATCGCCGTGAATTAGATCAAATTGCTTCCAAGGTGAGGCAGCGCGGGTACACACTGATACCCGTACAGATGTATCTCACCCACGGCCTCGCAAAAGTGGAAATCGCCTTAGCCAAAGGTAAACGCCAATATGACAAGCGGCGTGAGATCGCTGAGCGAGAAGCGCAGCGCGAAATGCAGCGGGCGCTCCGTCAGAAAAATTGACGCCCGCTTTATCGCCGCGATCACTTCCAAAATGGCCGGTCTCTTGTAGACGCACAGCGTCAGCCGCCCGCAATATTCAGATACCGTGAACCTTTGATACTTGCATTCCAATCGATTTCACCCCGCAATTTGCATTTCGTATCCGACTCTGATTTTGCAGGTCACCACTCAGCACCCGGAATTCCGCCGCTGAATGTTATGTAAATTGCGCATAGCCTTGTTTGTCATTTGTGAAAAATTGCAAGACACATGAATGGCGATTGATATGGCTATGCGCATTAATTTGCTTCTCTAAACCCCCACCCCTCAGGCAACCGACCGCGTTGTTTACCTGCATGATATACTCGAAATCCGGGGATGATCGGCATCGACGAAGGGAGCTGGAACCTGGTTGCAAGCCGAGAGGCGCCGAGCTCGTAAAATCAGCGCAACTAAAAAGTGCCAATCGCACAAACTACGCGGCTCTGCCGCTGGCTGCCTAAAAACGGCTAGATAGTAGAGCTCGCCCTTGAAAACAGGGCACGCCTCCCGCAACCGCCCTCGACCGGGTGCGGTGTAGGCGGCAAAAAGCCGAGGTGCCGCAGGGGATGCCCCTAAACCTGCGAAAGATGGACTTTCGGGTCCAAGTGGCTGGCCTAAGGTGAGCCCTTCCGGCCGGGCTCCTGGTGGCGAGATCACAATAGACCGGCCAAGCTTGTAGAAGCCTGGTTTCCTAAGCCTTCGGACGCGGGTTCGATTCCCGCCATCTCCACCAAAAAGTGAAGAGAGCGTCTGAGCGAAATTCTCGGACGCTCTCTCGATTCATCATGATCTTAAGCATGTCTACACCGGATTATTCAGGCGAAAACCATGCCCGCGCACTGTCAAAACGTAGCTCTGTTCAGGGTCAAATTCGGTGAGACGCTCGCGCAATCTTCTCACCAATGCATCAATGGCCTGTTCAGATACGCCCTCGCCCACCGAATCCGGCCATACGTTCTCTACAATTTGATCGCGTGTGACTACTCGCTCGGGATTATCGTACATTAGTGCCAATAATCTGAATTGGGGTGGAGAGAGCGGGGGTTCAATCTCTGCCTCCCCCACCCAGACCCGGTGTGCCTCAGGGTTCATGCGCAACCTTCCGAGTCCCAGCCGCGAAAGGTTGGTGGACTCGAGTGGAATGGTGGCCTCGATCCCTACGTAGATAAGCTTCATCGCCAGCGCGATTTGAATCTCGTCACCGTCCTGGAGCAGGACCCCATTTGTAACCTCTATACCGTTCAGGTGGGTCCCGTTCTTGCTGCCGAGGTCTTCCAGCAAATACCCACGATCTGTGCGGCGGATTCGCGCATGGTGCCTCGAAACCTGACGGTCCGGCACGACCAGTCCACTGTCCTTGCCGCGACCGATGATCAGCTCATCTGAATTGAGTGCCCAACGGCCCCCATCCAATTTGCCGGTGTGGGCTATGAGAACCGGATACTCGCTTATCTCGTCTTTCATTGCCTTCTATGAAGCCGAAACCTATAATGACTCAATGGAGAATTCGACCTCGCGCCAAAGCAGATGGTTGCACCCGTAAAGTCCGGTAGGACGCTTCGCGAACGTTATGTAGTCACCAAGGTAATCGGCCGCGGTGGAATGGGGTCGATCTATCATGCCGAAGATAACCGGCTGTCCGGGCGCATCTGCGCCATCAAGGAAGTTTATCAGGCAAGCGACCTTCCGGAAGAGATCCGCGCTCAGGGACGAGACCAGTTCTACCGCGAGGCCTCTGTATTGGCGCAGCTGGATCACCCGAACTTACCGAAGGTGTCAGATTTCTTCACCGAAGATGGGCGTGACTACCTGGTCATGGACTTCGTGCCAGGCGATGACCTGAAATCCTTGATGAATGAGGCTCGGCGAAAGTCCAAATTCCTGCCTGTGGCAGATGTCTTAGACTGGGGCCTCCAAATCGCGGACGCATTGGAATATATGCATAGCCAGGACCCCCCAGTTATTCACCGAGACATCAAACCCAGCAATCTTAAGCTCACTCCTAATGGACTCATCAAACTGGTGGATTTTGGCCTGGTGAAACAGATGATTCCAGACGAAATTACGGTAACGGTCATTCAAGGGCGCGGAACGGCCGCCTACACACCGCTTGAACAGTATGGGGGAGACACGGGCCACACGGATGCCAGAAGCGATGTTTACGCATTCGGCGCCACCCTGTACCACCTCCTGACTAATCGGCCGCCTCTGGAGGCCAAGCAGCGCTTCCTACGCCCCCATGGCCTCAAATCGCCAAGGGAACTCAATTCCGAAATTGAGCCGGAGCTAGAACAAGCAGTTCTGTGGGCAATGGCGCTTCACCCCGACGAGCGCCCAGACGATGTCGCCGCCTTTCGCCAAGCATTATCTCGTGGCCGACCAGTGTCTTCGGCAGACTCAAGGTTCGCTCTTGAATCTAGCTTAGATCGATGGCTGGCTGGAGCAGTGGTAGCGCTACTTCTCGTCGCAATTCTCGCCTCACTTAGGTGATCTTCGCCACCACGCATACCCCGCGAGGCTTACAGCGGTAGCAAGCACCACCGCCATCGCAACCCCAGAAAAAACCCCCAAGGATTGGATTAGCTCCTGGCTCCCTGGAAATCCCAGGGCAACATAATTGTAGCCAATCAGCCCACCCGACACGATCATCAAGCTAATTCGGGTTCGCTTGGGCTCGTCGGGAGCGATCAATACGTAGCCAAGCACAGCGACCGCCACTACAGCTGGTAAGGCAAGACCCAGCTTCCCAAGGCCGATTGCTGGCGTGGGTTGAGATGGCGTTGTCACGGTCCCTGCAATCGCCTCCGGCGTCGGCGTTTCCTGCTCGGGTGTACTTGTAGGAGCGGGCGTTCCGGTCGGAACGCTGGTCGGCGTAATCACCGTGACGATTCCCTCCCGAACATTCAGTTGCAATATTTCGGAGAGTCTCGCGGGCTCGCTAATCGCCTCAATATTCAGTACACCGAGCCTATCAAGGGTCACGAGGACGGCACCCGAACCTCCAACAGTCACGGCGTTGTGTGTTGATACGACTCCATCGCCCTGATACGACAACCTGAATTCAACGGGCGTGCCGTCTGGCACAGGATTCGCATTGTGATCATAAATAATGGCGGTACTGACTTCCACCACATCGCCGACGGCATATCCTTGCGACGTTTCTCCCTCTTCGCTCGCGCCGAAGATTGAAAGGCTAATCAGCTGAGCAGGATCCGGCGATGTTGCCTGAATCAGGTCATATCCAACACCCGGTACGCTCACCGGCGAAGATCCTGGGGCCGAGAGCTCCTGGAAAAGCAACCGAGCCGCTACGTCGACGAATGATTTGCTCTTCCCATAGAGCGAGTAGTAAACATCGATTTTGCTGATATCGGTTGCACTTAGATCGTAAGGGACATCCAGCGAGAAAACTACAACTCGCTTGTTTCTGACCAGATCGGGTCGGTTATCGAGCAGTCGCTTGAGCGCGCTGGACCCGAATACAGATGGATCCTCCTTAAGTGTCACAAACACGAGCCAGTCTGCAGGACGGATAATTGTTTCTACATCCTCCGGCGAAAGAAGCGGCACAGCCGGAACCGATTGAGGGTCTTCCCCCAAGAATAGCGCTAGGTCGGCCATTGAGAGGGATGTCGAATTCCAAGCCCCCACCTGGCCAGCCGCTCTGGTTCCATAGAGGGAAAGAATGGTGTCCTCCAACTCTGTGAGCCCAACCCGCTGAAATGAGTCGCACCTTGCACATTGTTCATGAACGCGAACGTCACTGATAAACACCATACGCTCGCCGATAAGCGGTGGACCACCGATCAAATTTGAGAGTTCGTCTGAGGATGGGCTGAGCAATGTGGCACCTTCTTGGGCCACCTGCAGAGCGATATTCGACTCACCGATGCCTGCAAGCGCCTCTTCGGGCGGCAGAACGGCCTCGGCATCGAAATTTCCGGCATTCAGTCGAAGTTTGAAACGCAGGATCCGCAGCACCGCCTCATCAACTCTTTGGGCGAAGATTTCATCATCACGATATTTCTCGGCGAAGAAATTCAAAGTGTCCCGCACGGTGGTCAGCTGATCCGGATCCCCATCTGTTACGAATTCGGACAGATATAGCAAATCATTTCCGGCTAAGAAAGCATCCCGCGCGACAAGATGGCCACGATAGCTTTGACCAAGGGAATCATAGAACCGGCGCACGGCACCGGAACCTAACGCACCGCTAATTGTCACGCCCCCTCCCTGCCGCCATGCAGCGAATGGGTCCGACGCCAAAAGCTGACCGAAGGCATCCGGGTCGAGGCCGATGGGACGCGTGGTATCCCTTATGTTCCCTTGGAATCCTTGATATCGAATATGGCCCGAAAGAAGACCATCTGCGATTCCCGGATTCTCTCCCGGTGCGGAATCCGTTACTGCAATAAACGGTGCCAGTTCTATCTGCTGCAGCTGAACAAGCGATTTTCTGACCGTTGAGGCTTCCTCCTCTATCGGTCGATCGCTGCCGCCCAACCCCGGGAAGTGCTTAGCAATCACTCCGATGCGACCATTGGAGCCCTCATGGACCCCTTCGATGAACGCCTTGCCCAATAATCCAACCCAGTAGGGATCCCCTCCGAATGACCGTACGCCTATATCGCCGAGATCCAGTTGCCGTGGATCTTCGAGAACATCGAGAGAGGGCCCGAGCAACATATTGATTCCGACCGCGCTCAATTCCGATCCAATAACCTCTCCCGCTAAATGAGAGAGGGCCGGGTTCCATGTCGCACCTATCGCCATCTGGGAAGGAGTGGGCGATAAACCCGACATGATCTCGGAGTGTTCCGGGCCATTGCCTTCCTGAATCACCCCTACCAACAGCGGCACGTAAACTCCGGGTTCGATCTCAAACTCACCCTCCGCGGGTGGGAGCGAGGCTTCAATCTCGGCGGATTGTAGCGTTCCTATAAGTTTTCGGAGTTCGGGAAGTGTCGAATCAGGACCGACGAAGTTGTTGTTGCTAGATCGAAGCACAACGCCAGAAATGTGGCTCTGGCGAATCAGATCCAGGATTGGATCGTCAGGTTGAAGGCTGGTGCCATCGAATGTTAGGAGAAAAAGCTGACCGACGCGTTCTTCCGGCGTCATTTGCGCGAGCAGCGCTTCGGTATCGTCGCCCTGAGGCAGCGGGGAAAACGCTGTGCTGCTCGCGATGCCCGCGATGCTCGCGAGCAGCAGGAGAGAAAGGGCTCTCATTACATAACCAGATCGAGAGCGTGCAATTGGAGGAAATACGGATCAAGGTTACGTTTTGACATCCTGTTCAACTATCGCGCGCAGTGCGCTGCGCCGCTGCGAGCCCGAAAGCATCTCAAGTTCCCGCAAGCCTAACGGGTCAATTTCCACTCTAAGCAGCTCCAACTCTTGCTCGGTAGGCAATGCCGTAGTTTGTAGGTGCTCTGCAATTGCCAGCTCGAACGCGGTCTTAGCGATTACGCGATCGAGGCTCACCCCCGGATGGAGGTGTGTCAATCGCATGCTGCCATCCAGAAAATCAAATTGACCCAGGTCCGTAACAAGATACTGAGGCCCCGATCCAGCCCTTCGTTTGGGGCTATGGCCGAGGCCGGAAATGAAATCAAGCTTCTTTGGGAATGCCACTCTCGAATGACGCGGTACATATAAATTCATCTCGCTCATGAATACCGAGACATCCGGCACGCCGCCAACGCCCGGCATGCGAAGGCGGGGTCTCCGATAATCCTTACCGATGGAGATATTGTTGGTGTTGCCATGTTGATCGACCTGGCCGGGTCGGAAGAACTCCTTCGGCATCACGGTGGGCAGATAATCTGAAGCGCCTTGTACGAAGCTGGAGCTCGTGAGCGCCGCCTCGACCCACCGACCCTCCGCATCCGTCAGGCTCATTTGTGGAGGATCGATGGTAATAGACGTAGCAATGGCAGAGGCGATATATATATTGGGCGCGTGGAGCTTGCGAGCCAACAGCGCGGCCGCCGCTCCTAAAGGAGTAGCTAGTCCCAGCGCAACGACTTCGCCATCATTGATCCGCTGCGCCAGGCATGAGCAGATTAATTCGCCTGCAGAGTAATCCAAATCCGCGGTGGTTTCCAAGTTCCTTGTGAGTGTTCCCATGGCATAAATTAAGATGCCCCGCCTTGTGCGGGGCATGGCGGTTGCGAACTGCGGTACTTATAGCTCCACGAAGTACGCCTCGGAGGCGCGGTCGAGCAATTCCTTGCTCATCGTGGGCTCAACGTTGAGATAGCGCGAGATGTCCAGGATTTGGTCACAGATGTCCCGCGGATGCGAAGCTCTGAGCTTCCGATTTCGCTTGATATACCATTCCTGAAGCATATAGGCTAGGCCTCGATCCGAGTAAGGAATGCCTTTCTTTTCCGCCGTACGCTTAAAGATCTCTCTGTATGCTTCGTAGGATGGATCTGCGACCTCAATCTTATGGCGTAGTCTTCTGAGAAAGGCCTCATCCACCAGATCCTTAGGAGGTAAATTGGTTGAGAACACAACCAGCACATCGAACGGGATCTCAACCTTGCGCCCGGTGTGCAACGTCAGGAAATCAATACGGTTTTCCAGCGGCACGATCCATCGATTGAGAAGGTCGCGTGGACGAACCTGCTGCCTGCCAAAGTCGTCAATGAGAAAGACTCCACCATTCGCCTTTACCTGGAACGGTGCTTCATAAAATTTGTTGACGTCATCGAAAACCAGATCAAGCCCATCCATTGTCAGCTCACCGCCCGCCACGATGAAAGGCCTGCGGATCTTGACCCAACGTGGATCCGCCTTCAAGGCGCCCGTGCCGGTGCCTCCATTGCCAGTATCTTGATCCGGCGAAAGCTCATGATTCACCGAATCGTATAGCTTGACCACCTGTCCATCGATGTCGATGGCATACGGGATAGTCATATCCTCCAGCAGCAGCAGTCGTCCGATGGCGCGCGCAATTGTGGTCTTCCCATTGCCGGGAGGTCCATAGAGGAATATTGATGCTCCGGAATTTACGGCGGGCCCGATCTGATTGAAGGTCGTTTCAGATAATATGAGCTCGTCGAGCGCCCGCTTCATTCCTCTGGGGTTTACTGTGGGTCTGCTGCGGCTTTGCCGCACGATGGCTTCGTTGTAGACATCAACCGGAACTGGTGCAGGTCCAGCGTACTGACTCCGCTCCAGCGCCTCCCGCGCGCGGGCAATTCCGGCATCCGTAATAGCGTACTGGTAGGCTCCCTCCCCGATGCCGACCTGAGCTTTTACTTCTACAAATTTCTCGCGCTTTAGGGCTTCCAATATTAGGTCGATAATTCCGGCATAGGGAAGCGCCATCGCCTCTGAGACTTTGAAGCCCGTGAGATAACCTCTGAAATAGAGGACCTTGAGCGCCAGGTCCTGCAGCCACAACTGTGATAAACCCGTATCCTCTATCTTATTGATGGCAGGAGGAACGTAACGTAAACTGCCTGTGGTCGGCATGTCTGCCGTCCGTATCACACGCGGCGAGGTGCGAGGAAGGGTCATGCGTCAGATTATATACGCCGTAAGAGGCCGGAGCAAATCATCGGTTGTTCCTACTCGCACGGATCTGTAAAATACCATCCATGAGCCTCACATTCCTTCTTCCAGTTTTCAATGAGCGAGCAACGGTGGAGCAGATCCTCAAAGATATAGAGGATACTGGGCTAGCGGATCGTATTATCGTTGTCGACGACGCTTCCACAGATGGCTCCCGAGAGCTACTACAAGAGATAGCAGCTCGCAATCCTCTCCTGGAGTTGCACCTACATGACCGAAATCAGGGTAAGGGCGCCGCATTGCGGACTGGATTCAGCAAAGTGGAGACCGATCTCGTGCTGGTTCAGGATGCGGATCTTGAATACGATCCCCGGGATGTGCCTGGCCTGCTTGTACCCATCGAGGAGGACAAAGCGGATGTAGTGTATGGCTCCCGTTTTCTTGGCGCACCCCGTAGACCGACGATGTTCTGGCACATGGTGGCAAATAAGCTGCTCACATTGATGACCAATGTACTCTACAACACCATTCTTACAGACATGGAAACCGGGTACAAGCTTTTTCGCCGAGAAGTGATTCAAGGCATTACGATCCGGTCCAATCGCTTCGATTTTGAGCCAGAGATCACCGCTAAGTTACTCAAGAAGAAGGTACGGATTTTCGAAGTCCCAATAACATTTAATCCGCGCGAATATTCGGATGGAAAGAAAATCGGCCTTAGCGATGCATTTGCTGCCGTATGGGCGTTGTTGAAGTTTCGTTTTATAGATTGAGAACTAATGCGATCGAAGATCCTGTATATTGAGTTGAAGACTGACCACCCCTCGGAATTCGTTTCGCTCTAGTCGGTAAGCCATTTCCAACCTGTCAGGGAGTTCGCCAATTTGCTTTCCGAAACCAAACGCAATCGCGTCGAATACCTTGCCCGAATGCCGCACTGTCAATTTAAGGTGCCTCCCGCCCTTCCCCACGACTCGCTTGGAAAGAATTTCGACTCCGGGTGTGGAGAACACTGGGTAGGGGTTGGCTTGGCCGCAAGGCTGCAGCCGATCAATAAATGCCATTAGATCGTCATCTAACTCAGCGAAATCGAGACCGACATCAATTTCTAAGCTGGGCATCAGATCCAGGCCGCTTAGATTCTTGGCTGCAAGCTCCGAGAGGCGATTCACAAAGGCCTCGCGATTTTCCGCGAGCAGTGAAAATCCGGCGGCCTGAGCATGACCTCCGAACTTGAGAAGAAGGTCACTGCACGCTTGCAGGGCTTCAGTGATATGGAATTCAGGGATGCTGCGCGCGGATCCGGTCAGCACATCGTTCTCAATTCGGGCCACCAAGGCAGGTCGATAGAACTCCTCCGACAATCTCCCGGCCGCCAGGCCGACAACACCCTCGTGGAATTCGGCATCCACGGCTATTAGTAGATCCTCCGATTGACGACTTTCCAGCGCGATCACCCGAGCGCGCTCAAACGTCTCAATTGTCAAATCCTGTCGCTCACGGTTTAGCTGATCCAGCTTCCCAGCACTATCCCAGGCCGCGGCACCGTCCTTCGCGAGCAGCAATTCCACCGCTAGTCGTGCGTCATCAAGTCTGCCGGCCGCATTGAGACGAGGCCCTAATCCGAATCCGATCGACGAGGAGGTGATCGAACCCTGCTCATACCCAGCGAATTCGGCAAGGGCTCGAAGACCGGGACGCGTCGCAGCGTTCAATTGCTCAATACCTGCGGCGACGAGCTGACGGTTCTCATCTGTGAGCGGAGCCAGGTCCGCGATGGTTCCCACCGCGAGCAAATCCAGATACTTGGTGAGGTCTCCTCCTCCTGAGGACTGGATGAGGCCTTCGGCCAGCTTGTACGCCAGGCCGACGCCCGCCAATCCTTTGAATGGGTACTGGTCGTCTTCCCTGTTCGGATCGACTACGGCCAACGCGGGGGGCAGCTCGGGGCCCGGCAAATGATGATCCGTGATAATGACATCCAACCCCTCCCCATTTGCAAATTCAACCACATCGTTAGAGCGGATCCCGCAATCGACACTTATGACCACCGCCGCTCCTCTGCTTCGTAGTTCGGAAAGCGCGGTTTCGTTTAAGCCGTATCCCTCGGTAAAGCGATTGGGTATGTACCATTCGGTGTCAAAACCCAGTGACCGAAGGACGCCTGTTAGCAGTGCGGTGGAGGTGGTGCCGTCCGCGTCATAGTCCCCGAAGACCGCCACCTGCTCATTCCCCCGCCGAGCGGATTGCAGCCGGTCAACCGCCCGATCCATATCCTTCAGCTGGAAAGGGTCCGTTTCTTGTCCGTAACGCTTGTCCAAGTAAGTTTCGATTTCGCGTTCGGTCGTTAGTCCTCGGCGCGCCAGGATTGCATATTGAGGCGCGGTGAGCCCGGCGCCAGGATCCCGGTTGGAAAGCTCGGGGCGAATCCATCGTTTAGCAGGCATCTAAGTCACTCAACTGTGCGGAAGGATGTTCACGGACGCGAAGCGGCCCGCGTCGAGGCGGGCCGCCGTTCAGCGAATTCTGGGTCCGCTAAGCCCAACCTTGGTTCTTGACGAAGTCGGTGATCACCGGGATGTTGACGTGCTCCCCTTGATAGGCCTTGATGCCCCAGTAGACACCGATGGCCCACATTAGAAATGAGGGAACAAACAGGCAAATGACGCCCACGATGGAGACCAGTACAATGAGAATGCCCCAGATCAGAGCCTGCGCATTGTGCGCACGGATGAATGGCCTACTCTTCTTATCTTCCATCAGCAGGATAATGATCGGTGACAACGGAGTCAGCACGTATGCCAGCAACGCCACAAGCTTGTCGTCACTGGTCACTCCGGTATCCGCCTTCGGTTCTTCGCTCATCATTGACCTCCTAGTTGCTCGGGATTACTCGAACTGTAAGCTGATGTCCTTAACTCTACAACCCCTTTGAACGGTGGAGGTTGCTTGGAGTTCAGTTGGGCCGTGTGCTAGCATTGGGCAATGCGCGTAGTGTTCATGGGCTCGCCGCCGTTTGCATTGCCAAGCTTAGAGGCGCTTGCCAAGGACTATTCGGTCGTAACCGTAGTCAGCCAACCCGACCGACCTGCCGGTCGCGGCCGGGAGCGCACCGCCCCTGCGACCAAAATCTTCGCATTAGAGGTGGGCCTCCCCGTTTTTCAACCAGAGCGCCTTCGGGATCCCGATGCAATCAGCCGGATCGCTGATCTCAAGCCTGAAATGCTCGTCGTGGCCGCATACGGTCAAATCCTGCCTCAGAGCCTGCTCGACCTGCCTGAGAATGGAAGCCTGAATGTGCACGCTTCTCTATTGCCACGCTGGCGAGGGGCAGCACCGATCCAGGCCTCCATTCGCGATGGGGACAAGGAAACGGGTGTCACCATCATGCAAATGGATGCCGGTCTCGACACCGGACCTATTGTAGATCAGCGCGCGATCAGGATCGAGATCGAAGACACAGGCGGCGCACTAACCGAGCGCCTATCACAAATTGGTGCAAAACTGCTCATCGAAACGATTCCCCCATATCTTGCGGGCACCATTGTCCCACGGCCTCAAGACGATACGCTTGCTACTCACGCCCCAATGCTAAGCAAGCATGATGGAGAGCTTGACCTTAGAGCAACCGCGGAGCAATTGGCTCGTCAAATACGCGCATTTGACCCCTGGCCCGGAACTTTCGTCATGTGGGGAGGACGAAGGCTAGCTGTCAAGCGTGCTCACACCGCTTCACGAAACGGCACCGCAACCGGCAAAGTGACGGTGATCGAAAATACTCCCTCGATTGCCACTCGCGAAGGCGCGCTGGTGCTCGACGTCGTTCAGCCGGCCGGTAAACGCGAGATGTCGGGAGAAGCCTTCATCCACGGCTCGCCTGATTTCGTGGGCGCTCAGCTACCCATTTAGCTAATTATGGACCTGCAAATCATTAGAACCCGGCATCCACCAGATGCCTATCTGGAACAGCTCGCCACGATTCTCCAATCTGAAACGCCAGATATCAATCTAGACGATCTCAGGCGTAGATTGGAGCTCCTGCCCGGAGACGATCGGTTTTTCCTTGCCTTGGATGGCGAATTCCTCATTGGCTATGCGCATTTAAGCCTGGCCCACGATCTGGCAAGCGATGATACCGTGGAACTGCTCAACATCATCGTATCTATAAAGCTGCGCAGGCAGGGAGTGGGCCACCGGTTGATGACGGCCGCTGAGACCTGGGCCTCCCAAGCTGAACGCGCCAAGTTGGTCTTGCGGGCAGATGTCGTGCGGAGTGAGGCTCTAGCGTTTTTTTCTTCCTTGGGCTATTTGCAATCCGGCACTTCTCAAGAATACGTCCGCGATCTGGATGCCACGCGCCGAGCTGAAGCTCCCACTCAGCCTCAGTAGGTCAGTCACAAATGCAGAATGCCTCGATTTACTTCCACAATGGGCGCATCCACATTGATCCGCATTCCTCGAAAATAGTTGAAGCACTCTATATCAAGAATGGTCGTGTGCGAGCTTTTGGATCCGCGGATGATGTTGAGTTGACCGTCGGCTCGAACACCCAACCGGTCGACCTTGGCGGAAAAACCGTCATCCCAGGCTTAATTGATGCCCATATTCACCTTGAAAAATACGCCCGCTCGCTCAATATGATCGATTGCGAACAGCCAACGGTGGCCGGGTGTTTAGAACTCATCAGAAAGCGGGCAGCCAGCTCCCCGAAGGACTCCTGGATCCTCGGTCATGGCTGGAACCAAAACACTTGGGGGGCTTTTGGCAAACTGGACGAATTAGATGAGGCCGTTCCAAGCCAACCAGCGTATCTCACCGCGAAGTCACTACACATGGCATGGGTAAATTCGAGAGCCCTTCAGACCTCCGGCATCGACGATTCGACACCGGATCCGGAGGATGGAGCAATCCAGCGAGACGACAGCGGGAAAGCCACCGGCATTCTTCTCGAAGGCGCTATGCGCCTGGTGGCGGCTCACATCCCTGCCCCAACTGCTGAGCAGCTAGCGGACGACCTCTCGGCCGCGCAAAATAGGCTTTCGCGGCTCGGGCTGACCGGCGTTCACGACTTTGATGGTCCGGCGTGCCTTCGCGCGCTTCAGATAATGCGCGAACGCGGAGTACTGCAATTGCGGGTCTTGAAAAACATTCCCGTTTCTAAGCTGGCCTCAGCGCGCGATCTTGGGCTTCGAAGCGGCTTTGGGGATTCCTGGATTCGCATCGGCAATATTAAGGTTTTCGCAGATGGCGCTCTGGGACCTCGAACTGCGGCAATGCTGCAGCCCTATGAGGGCGAAACAGAGAACCGGGGAATGCTGCTTCTGGATGGCGAAGCATTAGTAGAGATTTTCGAAGACGCGGCGATTTCGGGGTTCGGAATGACGGTGCATGCCATCGGCGACCGCGCAAATCATGAAGTCCTGAACGCATACGGCCTACTTCGGAAATATGAGAAAGAGCATAGCCTTCCTCAAAGGCGGCACCGCATCGAGCATTTGCAGGTCCTTCATCCGGATGACCTGGTACGCCCCTCCGAGCTTGATGTTGTCGTTTCGATGCAGCCGATCCATGCGACTTCAGATATGGAAATGGCGGATCGATATTGGGGCGACCGTACTGCGCAGGCCTATGCCTGGCGTTCCCAGCTCGAAAAGGGTGCCCGCCTGGCATTTGGTTCGGATGCGCCGGTTGAGATTCCCGATCCCATCCAGGGCCTGGCGGCGGCGGTTACACGCCGGCTTGAGGATGGCAGCCCAGGAGTCGATGGTTGGGTGCCTGATCAGCGTATCGGCATCGGAGAAGCCCTTGCTGCCTACACCACCGGTGCTGCTTACGCGGCCGGAACCGAATCCTGGCAGGGTCAGCTCGGTTCGGGCTACGCAGCCGATCTCGTGGTGCTGAGTCAAGATCCATTCGAGGTTGACAGCGACGAATTATCGGAATTGACGGTACTGGGTACGATGGTCGGTGGAGACTGGAGCTATCGAGGTTTTTAGCCGTGCCCGGCCCGCACCAGGCGACGATGCTCGTCGCGGGGGAACGTCAATCTGGCTGGGAACGCACGAGGCGACGATGCTCGTCGCGGGGGAACGTCACTCTGGCTGAGAACGCACGAGGCGACGAGCATCACCGTCGCGGAAAGTCAGGCCAATTGAGTCGAGGTGCTCCATAAGCGTCAATGCGTATTTGCGAGATGTCTCGAACATGTCCCGGACTTGCGCCACGGTAATTTCTCCTTCTGCTTGTAGCCGCTCGGTGATGCGATCTATCATCTCCACATAGCTTTCTTGCAAAAACACCACTCCTTCCCCCACATTTACCAGCTGGCCGTTTTCGATCAAACCGTCTAGCAGATCGCCGCCGATTGACTCTCGACTCTCCTTAAGGCTCGGAGGACTGTATGGATTGTTGGCAAACCGCTCCAAGAGAGACCCTAAGCTACGCTCCTGGTCCGCCGAGTAGACAATCTCAAATTCCGCCAGCCGCACCCGATTGCCGATCCTGCTGACGATTTCGTGGTTGGCAAGTGCATCCAGCAGCTCGCTGCCTGAGTATCCGATGCGGTTCCGAAACTCCTCTACCAACATTCCCCCTCGTAGGGGGTGCTCCCGGTGGAATGCTCCAAGCACGTCCTCGGTGCGAGAAACGTAGCTCTCCCACGCATCGAAACTCAGCGCGAGCCAGTGTTCTGGAGGGACTCTCTCGTTCAATAGGACGAGCTCACCAGCTTCCTGAAGTCTTTGTATTTCTTCAGCGGCCGCGGTCGGGGACATTCCAGCTTCTTGCGCGGCATCCTTCAAACCTGTTGGTACCGGCCCGGTAATTGACGCTAGAAGCACCTCCTTAGGAGAACCACTCATGAGCCGCTTCAAACCTTCAATCACGGCATCGTCCGCTCGCTTGTGACGACCGACCGGGTACGGGTCTGCGATTCGTCCGCCTCCCAGAGTGGCCCCGGGGGACGGCTGGCGAAGAATGAAATGGTCCCCACGCCTGACAGCCACGGGCTTCTCCATTTCCAGCTGCAGCCACCCATGTTCGCCACCTTTCAGTGGCGCCACCTGGAGCAGTCGCACCCGAGCTATCCGCTGTGCCGAACCGGAATAAAACTTGACGGTCGTATTGTGGCGGATCGCAATTCCGCTATTCTCAAGCGCCCGAAATTGAACATCCAGCCTTGAGCTGGGTGCGTCAGTTCCCGGCAAGGAAACCACGTCCCCTCGTTCGATCTGATCGACACTCGCACCGGTGATATTGGCAGCTACTCGACTTCCCGGCTCCGCCACCTCAACCGTTTCCTTGTGAGTCTGAAGGCCTCGAATTCTTGCGCCAATTCGGTGCGGCAAGATCTCGATTTCCTGTCCCTTTTCAAGCGGACCATCCAGTAACGTTCCGGTCACCACGGTTCCGAACCCCGCAATCGTAAATGCGCGATCAATTGGGAGCCTGGGGCGCTGCGAGCTTGGTCGCGCTCTCGCCGATTCCAGCACCGAATCCAAGACATCGAGTAGCTCTGAAGTTCCTTCCCCGGTTACGGCGGAAACACGCACCATCGGAGCATCCCCAAAGCGCGTTTCGCTCAGCAGCGCACGTGTATCTTCTTCGACCAAATCGATCCATTCCAGTTCCTGGACGAGATCGATGCGGGTGTGAGCCACGACCAGAGCTTCGATTTCTAATAGATCTAAGATTGCCAGATGCTCTCGGGTTTGAGGCATAATGCCCTCATCGGCCGCAATCACAAGCAGCGCCGCATCTATGCCTCCCACGCCCGCCAACATGTTCTCAATAAAATCACGATGGCCTGGGACATCGATAAATCCCAGGCCTTCTCCGCTCGGCAACGTCATCCAGGCGAAGCCGAGATCAATCGTCATCTGCCGATCCTTTTCCTCTTGCAGCCTGTCAGGATCTATTCCCGTAAGGGCTTGTACCAACGTGGATTTTCCATGATCCACGTGACCGGCGGTTCCAATTACTCTCATGGTTTAGAAGCTCATCTAGCCATCAATGTCTCGAAGCTCTGCTCCCCACTCCTGCACCAGGGCCACGAGATCCGAAACCCTCCCTTTGCTGGATCGATCTAATTCGTCGATACTCGAAATGGCGGTCTCCAGGCGAAGCTGAAGCTCCTTGAGCTGTTCCGACATGGAGCCATGTTTGCGATCATGGTCCCTCCATTGCTCCTCAGAACTCAGCTTGAAGCTGCTCCATCGTTTCTGCTCATCCGCCTGGAAGGTCAACCACTCTTGCTTGAATCTGTCGTCGCCTAATCTTTGAATTTCGCTTACTTCCTCAATCCGTCGGTCGAGTCGTTCAACGACCTCTTTGAGTTCGTCCCGTAACAATCGCAGTCCGCGGTGAGTTTCCTCATACGATTCGATTCGGTCTTTCAGATCGTCGGATTGAATCTCGAACTCCGCAAACCGCTTTTCCCATGCATTCCAGGCTCGCTCGAATTCGGCCAGCCGAGCAGCCTGCTGCTCAGTCCAGAGAGTCTGAGACTGACGGAGCTCCTTCTCGCTCAGCTCAAGGATTTCGGTTCTGGTTGCGAGCTTCCGGAGCTGGTCTTCCGAAGAGTCTGTTAGGCTGCGCTGCTCATCTACTCTCTTTGAAATCGAAGACCGATGGCTCTCCAGCTCATTAATGCGCTGAGTATTTTTATCTCTACCTTCTCTGACTCCTAATGCGGTGCGTTGCTCGTTTTCGATTGCAGCAGTTGTCTGGTTGATCTTCTTGTCAATTCCATCAACCGCCCGGCTGAGGCGTAACCCTTCGCGCTTCCGCGATTCAAGCGCTTCATTGATTCGGTCCAGCTCCTTTAGTTTGATTCTCATGTCGTCAAGCTCTTCCACAATCTTCTTTTGATCGATTGTGCGTAATGAGTCGAGCTGCTTTTCCCGCGCGATTCGTCGCTCGTCCTGAGTATCGAGCTGCTGCAGAATCTCAGAGCGATGTTTGGCGATCGTCTCGTCGTAATGGCGTATCCGAGCTTCAAGCGCAGGAATTCGAGCTACTTCCCCAGCGAGATCTTGGAGCTGTTGAGATTGTTGTCTTGCGGACTCGCCAAGCGCCTCCAGTAGCTCCTCCAGGCGCGTAACTTCTTCGGCGTCCTTTCGCCGCTGTTCGTCCAGCCACGAAACTCTCTTATCTATCTGCTCAGTTTCCAACCGTCCTCCCGGGGCGCCAAAAGGCCTTGAAGCCTTAAAAACACGCGCTTTTCGAGTATAGCATGTGGCCTTGCACCATTCCGATTACGGGCTCAAATTGGCCAATCCAGCTATTGCCTGCGACACCCACGGAATTGCCAGTTGCGGGAAGATCCCCCATAGCAGACAAGCGCCGCCCATGAAGGTTATGGCCACCCTCCCAGCTGCACGCGGTCCGATTTCCGCATCAGCCGCTTGTGGTTCGATTTCCGCACCAGAACCTTGCGGATCTATATCCGCTTCAGCCGGTCCAGATTCAAACAGTACGCGTGTCCACCTTAACACGGCCCAGAGGATGGCAAGCATGCTGACCACCATGAGCACTGCACCTATAGGGGAGCTTTCTGATAACTGCGCCAGTAAGGTCCAGCGCCAAGGAAATCCGGCGGTCAGTGGTTGTCCCGCCAAACTCAGCACGCCAAGTAAGGCCGCAGCGCTTGCGAACGGCGCCGCTCGACCGGCACCCTTCGAATATCCGCCCCTCGACATTAGGGCCGCCCCGAGACCCCAGAGCGCCAGGCTGATTACCCGCACACTAGTTAGACCAATGGCAATCCCGGTCCCGGTTTCTAGATCTGAGCCGATCGCCAGAAGTGAAACTCCAATGTCAGCCAACAACACGTAAACCGCGATCTTGAGGAATGATATTTGAGCGATCGCTACTACAGTCCCAAAAGCGATCATGAAAATCCCGGCGGCCTGGAGAGCCGATGAAATCAGAGGATCTGCGCGCATCCATGCAAAGTTATCCAAGAAACGCAGCAAGAAAAACATTCCCGAACTCTGCAAAATGATGGCAACAAAAGCCAATGAGTAGGGACTTACGCGCTCAGCGACACTGGGGAGCCAGTAATGGAACGGAGGCACAAACATGAGAATGACGAAACCTAGCCCCAGCAATAGGATCACTCGCAGCGCGAGCTCCGGCGTAACGCTTGTGACCCCAACGTTTTCAAGCAACCAGCCAGTAAAGAGAATGGCCATCATTGCCATTGAATAAAGAACTAACAGATTAAGTATTCCCTTCTCGCTTCGGGAGCCGGGCGGGATCAAGATGAGCACACATGCCATCGCGGCGAGCTCGAGAAAGATGGCGGCAAACAGGAAGGGTTGAATAGTTAGCGCTCCGGCTAGCAATCCCAGTGAAATGAGCCCCGCGGGGACAAACGATCGGCCAGGGGCAACGGCCCAGCCCAAGCCGAAAAACAGGGCTCCAACCAGAAAAAGAAACCCTACGCCTGCACGGTTCTGGGGGTCGAGGCTCAGGGGCCTACCAAGGATCTGCCAGGTGCTGTCGAGCCTTAGCGGAATACCCAGCAATGAGATGGCTTCATCCAGCGGGGCATAAAGAATGAACAGTCCGACCGTGGCCGTGGCTACACTTGCGATTACGAACGGCAAGTAGGTTTTGCGCCTTAAGACGAGGGTTAATATTGCAAGAAGAGCGAGCAGGATGAATACAAGCGCGAGCGCGCTCATTCTCCCCCTTCTGCTAGCCCGGAAGGCCGTGCCACAAGCGTCAGATAGCTCACCACCATTGCCAGTCCAATGTGAACGCTAGCCAGTAAGGCCAATATTGCCAGAGCTGGCTCAATCACGGCATAAGCAATTTCGAATCCACTAAGCAGCGTGATTAGCCCGATGCATACTCGCAGTGGGGTGCGGAACAATCCCAGCTGCAGCAATCCCATCGACATTAAGATGGATGCGGCCATGATCGCTTCGGGCCGGATATCCGGGATTCCCATCCAATTGGTTTGCCCTATTCCGAAAGCCGCTCCCATGATCAAGATCGCGGCAATCCCTCGAAAAGCCGTACCTGAAACCGACTCGTTGCGCGGTCGGCTTCCCGCCACAGTTAGTGCCAGCACACCGCAGGCGATCATGCCGGCCACCACTTTAACGGCCGCTACTTGGGGTGGAAGTGCCAGCGAACTGAGCCAAGCCACCGAGGCGTATTGGGCTGCCAGGACTGCGATTTGAAGCCCAGGGCGTTCCACAGCAACCAGCGCGAAGGCGGTAGCTGCAACCAAGACCACCGGAACCCAGTTCATGCAATCACTACCTGCAGCCCTACAATCACGATTAAAACAACAAGCAGAATCCAGAGCACAGCACTCTCGCCCTCCAGTACATCGGCGATGATGCGGACCGAGGTCGCCAGAGATTCGGAAACTGCCTTGCCGGCGTTTCTCACTTCTTCAAGCAGGGGTCGAGCGGGAATCAGCGTCTGAGAAAGCGCGGGCCACGAACGGGCGATCGCATAACCCGCGCTCATTCCCGCCGCTGCAGATAATGCGCCCACAAGGCTAGGCAGCCACTCGGACCTCATCGCTGCCCAGACCGCAGCGACCAAAAGCACCGCAATCGCCAGGGCTTCCAATCGGTTGGGAGGCCATTCGCGGCTGGCAAAAGGCAGCCATCGGGAGATTATTGCCAGACCCAACGTCGCAAGAGTCGCGAGCAGCCATATCCCAGGATCCGATGTGGCCGATAGAAACGCAGACGGAATTATCGCCACGGCAATCCAAGCAATGCGGGAGCCTCCCGCTTGACTAAGTCCAAGTGTTGCCACGAGCACCGCTGCAAGGGCTGTCCAGACCACAACTTGCGCCTCCGGCGGAACTAGGACCCCAGCACCTGTTAGCGCGAGAGCGAGCGAACTTAAGCGCGGTATGAAAATCAGCGATTGAATAAGGGCAACGGCGATGGCTCCGGCTCCAATCCACAAACTCATCGATGCATCGGCGGATGATTGGCTGATCACCGCCAGCGCCCCTAGCGGAGCCAATATTGCCAAGCTAAATGGGAATTGTTCCTCCGCGCCGCCGGTAGACCGAATCAGCACGGCAAGTACCAGGAGGGTGGCGGCGCCTCCCCCAAGGGAGACCGCCGCCAGAACAGCCGCAACTGCAATAAATTGGATAGCGGCCTTACGCATTGCGTTTTCGAGTTCAGCTGCGTTTCTCATTCGAAGCACTGTTTCCAACAGAATCATCACGGTCCAAAGCATGGCAATCGTGAGCAGGCTTCCCCCCGCGATTGCAGCCAGCGAAATACCTGAGTAGAGCAGTCTGACGGAGCTTCGTCCGTCCAGAAGTGCCTCTGCGAAGATCGCGGCCGACGCGAGCAAGAGGAATGGCCAAACCGCATTGTCAACAGAAAAGACGAAGCCGAGGCCAAAAAACTCGATTGGCCGCCACAGCGCAACAATCGTCTCTGTCGGCAGTTGTGTGGAGAGGGCCGCAGCGGCCGCAAAGGCAATTCCGGCGCTGACTATCGACACGGTTCGCATCCTTCGGCCGCGCAGGAGAGCGATTATTATTGTGCCTGAAATGAGTGTTAAGCTGGGGAATAGCGCCAAGACTGTCTCTCGAGGCTGATCAAGAATACCATGCGGGAGGGCCTAAAACCCTCGCGTGCTATACTTGGGCGCGTTTTTCACAGGCAGATGGGCAAAGTAGTCAACCTTTTTCTAAAAACACAGTCTGGGAAGCCAATGACGGCAGTCACCGCTCTGACGGCCGTCACAGGTAAAGGCTTTGTGGGAGACGCTTCGTATGGGAAACGCAAGCGACAGGTGCTTCTTATTGATTCGGAAACGCTGATTGATTTAAAACTCAATCCTGGCGACGCACGAGAGAACATAACGCTTGTAGATTTTGAGCTTGCTCGACTCTCTTCCCGTGATCAATTGATGGTTGGCGAAATCCTGTTAGCGGTGACAGGTCCTTGCGCGCCGTGCAAGCAATTGGATGAATTACGGCCCGGCCTTAGGTCTGACATCGAGGGGAGACGCGGCGTTTTGGCCACGGTCATACGCGGAGGCGAGCTGAAGGTTAGTGACCCAATCTCTCTCGTTCAGGGCGAACCTGCCGCAGCCGCGCCAAGTGGTACGCTCTCCATATAACTGCAATTCAATGAGGAATAAACATAGTGGATGACTGGGTCGGCCGCGTCCTTTCAAAGGTGCGGATTGAGAAGCTGATCGGCCGCGGGGGCATGGCGGACGTCTATGTCGGGCGCCACACAACCCTCAATCATCCGATGGCCGTGAAGATCCTCCATTCACACATGACGGTCAATCCGGATCTTCGACGCCGTTTTCGTGACGAGGCACAAGCCGTCGCCGCTCTTCGCCATCCCAACATCGTCCAAGTCATCGACTTTGATGTGATTGACGATCGACCCTATATTGTCATGGAGCTGCTGGAGGGGATGCCACTCAACGAGTATTTGCACGATCTCCATGCCATGGGCCACACGCTGCCATTCGACACAGTCACCCGGCTGATGACCTCGTTGACCGCCGCTCTAGACTACGCCCACAATCGCCAGATTGTTCACCGCGACGTGAAGCCGGCCAACATTATTTTGAGAGCCGGAGAAACTGCCATTAAATCTCAGATGCCTCTGGCTCCGGATGTCGAACCGGTATTGACAGACTTCGGAATTGCCCGGATAGCGACCTCAACGTCGGCAACCGCATCTGGAACCATATTGGGTACTCCAGCCTACATGAGCCCGGAGCAGGTGCGAGGAGAACCGGTCGATCGGCGATCCGATATCTACGCACTGGGAATTATTTTGTACGAAGTTCTGGCCGGAAAGCTGCCATTCAATCCCGAGACCGATACTCCCGCATCGATTCTTTATAAGCATGTCAACGAGCCTCCGCCAGTTGTCCCGAACGTTTCCCCACCCATCCAGCGCATTGTTGAGAAGGCCCTGGCGAAGGATAAGGACGCACGCTACCAACAGGCCGGGGAGCTTGCAGCAGACCTTGTAGTTGCCATAAAATCGGATGCCGCTCCGGTTGCAGCTGCACCAGCAGTAACCGCTGTCGCAGCCCCTCCCCCTCCTCAAGCTGCGGCTCCCAAACCTGGCGAGCCCGAACGCAAGTTGCGTCCCTCGTTTGCCTTGATCGCAGGAATCATATTTGGCGCCATTGTTCTGGTGGGGGGTGTGGTAGTTGGAAGTCAGCTAGTAGGAGGATCCGAGGACGAGCCCGCCAATGGCCAAGCCGGATCTACTGAGGTTGCCGAGGTCGTAGCCAGTGAGGTCGTGGCACCAGCTGCGACTGCGGTCCCCGACGTGGTAGCTACCGCCTCGGTGCCTCAGAGTGGACCGGTATCAGCGGTCGTCATACGAGACAGCAACCTGGAAGCCCAAATCCCGGGCGTTGATACGCCGTCCGCCGGACAGACGTATCACGCATGGCTATTAGGTGAAGAAGGTGTCTTGCCGTTGCATCTCAACCGGACCGGCATCGTCGATCTCTTAGGAGATGACTTGATTGTTTCCTTCGACCATCCCAATGGGGTGAATCTTCTCGCTGAATATGAGCAGTTTGTAATCAGCCTCGAGGAGGAGGGAAGCCTGCTTGCTCAGCCCACAATGATTGAATATGAAGCAGCCTTTGATTCCACTGCTATACGACTGGTGCGGCTCGCTGACGAGGTAAAGGGGAGAACCCCCGTTCTCCAGAATCTTAGTTCCTGGGTGCCGGCACAAGCGCGTCACTTCTTCCAACATGCCGGCCTGGTGCTTAGCGCGGTCGAGAATGAGAATTTCCCTAGCGCGAAGACTCACCTGGAACACAGCATCAATATCACCGAGGGCAAAACGGGCGAGCTTTTCGGCGATTGGGACGGTGACAACAGCGCCGTAAATCCAGGTGATGCGGTCGGCCTGGTCCCGTATTTGAAATTAATTCAAACAGCTGCCGAAGGTGGAGCAAAAGCAGAGATCCTTCGTGGTGGATCCGGGGAGTCAGGCAATGCGATCGCCGATCGCGCAGACGAGATTGGCCGTCTGCTCTTCGATGCCCGAGAGACCATTCGCCAGATGTTGCTGGTTGACAGCCTAGCCGATATATCCGCATTCGCCCTGGATTCGGATCTAGCCTCACAGCGTGAAGTGAGGACGCTGATCGATCAACTGATAGCGGATTCCCAGGGGGTTGGTCTGGCATTTGCTTTCGATATCTTCGCTAGCGAGTAAGATCCTCGCCACTACCCAGACTATTTACAATTCATGCCCAGGTGATCTAGAATGCGGTTGGCCTGAGCAACTAACTTCAACTTCCACGAGCCAACAAATTAGATGAGACGCATCCAGCAGATCGCGTGGTGAGTTAACCCGGATTCAAGGCTTATACAATTTCAATGTCTAAGCGAACCGCCCTTCTGATTCTGAACTCCAAGTATGTTGATCCTGGGATCGCGAAGCTGCCCCGCCCCCAGGCCAAGCTCGAGACTCTTTCAAGTGTGCTCTCTTCGCCGCAGGCAGGCGACTTTGAAGTCGCCCTGCTGCGGAACGAAAATGTTCAATCCCTGCGGGAGCTGATTGTTAGATCTTTCAAAGATCAACAAGAGGAGGACGTACTCCTCGTCCACTATGCGGGACACGCTCTGCAGGATAAGTTTGGCAGCATGTACCTCGCTGCCTCAGATACGCGTGCCGATGTCTTGGACGCAACTGGGCTGCCCCTACGTCTGCTCCGCGATCAGATCGATCGCACCCGATCCAACCGGACGCTCGTCATTCTGGACTGCCCGACGGTCGCGACCTACTCTGGAGCTCGAGAGATTCTCGGGAGCACTTCCGCAATCCTGGAGGCGCTGGAAGGTGACAGGCGGGGTCGCATGATCATCGCCGCGAGCGACATCGTGAGCGGTGCCCTGGAGGGCGAGCAAGTTTTTGGTGATGCGGCGGCGAGCTCACTGAGCCAGCTGTTTAGTGCGGGCCTGGCGGAGGGCGAAGCCGATCTAAACAGCGATGGGCAAATCAGTGCCCAAGAGCTCTACGAATTCATTTATCGCCAGTCGCTATCCAGAGAACCCTCAAAACCGATGCCTCGAAAATTCGAGAGCTCGGATTTAGGGCCGCTCAGGATCGCAAAGAATCCAGTTTTGCAGCCGGCGGATCTACCAGACGAGGTAAAGATTGCGATGGCCAGCCCGCTGGCCTGGATGCGTGAGGGCGCGATCGGCGAATTGGAGCGGCTGCTCACCAGCGAGGACAAGAGCGTCTCACATGCGGCCTACGAGGCGCTGACCAGCCTATCAAGCGATCCTACTCCGCAGATATCCGAATCGGCCACGGCGATGTTGCACTCTTATGCCGCGTCACACGGTTCCATGGAAATTGAGGCTCCCGCTCAGACTCCACCTTCATTAACGACCCGCGGCCCTCGGGTGCCCCTTTGGGGATGGGTCGGTGGCGCAATAGTGCTGCTGTTCGGTGTGGGTGTCGTAGCTGGCCTGGCGGGAGTTTTTGGGAAACAGACTGCGGCACCGCTGCCCACCTCAACCGCCGAAACACCAACCGCAACGGTTGCGCCGCCTGTGGCGACTGCTGCCGAGCCGCCCACTCCCCCACCCACGCTCGCGATCGAAGTACCAGCGCTCCCCTCATCGCTTGGCATGGCTCCTGTTCCAGGCGGGACTTATCCGATCGCGCAGGACCGGGCTATTAATGTTGGAGACTACTGGATCGATCGGTTCGAGATAACAAATGAAGCCTTCGCAGAGTACCTGGCTGAAACCGGGCAGCCGCTACCTCGCTATTGGGCCGATCAGAATATTCCCAGCCAAATGGCGGATCATCCAGTGCGCGTTGTGCCGTGGGACCAGGCGCAGGCGTATTGTGAGTGGGCGGGCAAACGTTTGCCCTCCGAAGCGGAATGGGAAATTGCAGCCCGAGGCAAAGACGCCCTTCCATATCCTTGGGGAGAGGATTCCGAGGTGCTTACTATTCCCTCTAGCGGCACCTATGCAGTTGGTTCCATTCTTGCCAATCGAAGCACATTTGGGGCTTTCGATATGGCCGGCAACGTATGGGAGTGGGTTGGCGAGCCCTATCTGCCAATCGAGCAAGGGCAGCGGGTGCTCCGGGGCGGTGCCAATAACTTTCAGAATGACATGACTTACCGGCTCATTGGCGCGCCGGATGCAAGCTCAATGATCAACGACTCCGGCTTCAGGTGCGCCTCGAGCTCGGCAGAGCCAGCAATCGATCGAAACCTGCTTCTAGTCGACGAGTTCGCGGATGTATTGAGCGGCTGGTACCAGGCTGCGGCGCCTATTGATGAATACTTCTACGGCTATCATCCGACCGACTTCTATCACGTTCAGGTGAGCTCCCCTGAGAACTGTCTAGCGGTCAGGCACGATCTTCCGCTCAACGATTTCATCGCGGACGTCGATATTTTCAAAGCTAAGACCGAAACAGAAGATGGCGACTGGCGACATGGCCTGGTAATTCGGGAAGGGGACGGTGAATTCTATGCGTTCTTGATATCACCCATCTCGAAGGAGTGGCAAATTGTCAAGAACAGCCTGGGGGGGATCAACATCCTTGACCAGGGGTTGCAGCAGAGCATTCGCGGTCAGACCCAAGATGAGCGGGATCGCATGACGATTATTGCTAACGGCCCTGAACTTAGCTTGGCTATAAACGGCCGGCTGGTCAGTAGGATCTTTGATGACAGCTTCCGAGAAGGCAACCTCGGCTTTATCGTCCAGACCATCGATCAACCTAATGCGCACATTCACTTCGATCGAATCTCCGTAAGAAACCTTCCCAATAGCGCCACGGTGCCTCAAATTCCGGAATCGGCTCCTTCTCCCGCGCGTTTTGACGGCCCGGCTTGTGGCGGCGCTGTCACTGGGGATGAGCTGCTTCAGAGCTTCTTCACCTACACAGTGCAGGAAGGCGATACGCTCTCCGGTATCGCTAATCTTTTTGGATTATCCCTGGCTGAAGTCAAGGGAGCCAACGGGCGCAGAATCACAGATCCCAATGTCATATCAGTTGGCCAGGTGCTCATTATCCCCGAGGGATGAGCGTCCTGAGCCGATCATCACCATCGCCCAAACGCTCCTGATCACAGCGCGATAACGCCCGAACCCATCCGAACGTGATTTCCGTTGGCCAGGGGCTCATCATCCCCGAGGAATGAGCCCTGAGCCAATCATCACCATCGCCCAAACGCTCCTGATCACAGGGCGATGAGCGCACCGAACGGACCGGTGCTATAATCTCGCTCGTCGTGCAAGATACTCTACATTCTCACGAAACAATTCAAGCTCTGGAGGCCGCCGCCTAGGCCTGCACCCTTTTGCGTTTGTAATCGACGGCGCGGGCGGTGCCCCCGCCGTTTTTTTGTTTTCTGGAGAGGACTAATATCATGGAACCCATTCGCCCGGTCAAAGGAACTCGGGATTTCTTTCCGGAGGACATGAGCTTTCGGCAATGGCTATACGCAAGAATTCGGGGGGCCTCTGAGCGCTTCGGATATCAGGAATACGATGGGCCATTCCTGGAGCGTATGGATCTTTACGCTGCCAAATCTGGTGAGGAGTTGGTCCAGGAGCAGTCGTTTGTCTTCGAGGATCGCGGAGGCGAGATGGTAGCTCTGCGGCCGGAGCTTACGCCATCATTGGCACGGATGGTGGCCGCAAAGAGCAAGGCTTTGCCTAGGCCAATCCGGTGGTGGTCATTTGGTCCGTTCTGGCGCTACGAACGGCCTCAGCGGGGACGATCGCGGGAATTCTTCCAGTGGAATATCGATCTATTAGGGATTGAATCCCCTGAGGCCGACGCAGAAATTGTGGCCGCTGGTGCAGAATTTCTACGCGGGGTAGGGCTCTCCTCTGATGCCGTGAGGATCCTCGTGAACGATCGAAGGCTGGCCGAGTCGCAGCTAGACGAGATTGGTGTTGGGGCCGATCGAAGAATGCTCGTCTTCAAGCTCATCGATCGGCGCGATCGAATGTCCCCGGACAAATGGGCAGAGTGGTCGCTTGAGGAGGGGCTAAACCGCGAAGAATTTGACGGCCTGCAAGATGTGCTTGACGATCGAGAGGCCTGGCGAAGTTCTGCTCCGTTGCTGCGCCTATTTGAGGCCATTGAATCCCTGGGGGTCGGAGATTACGTCGCATATGATCCTACTGTGATCCGAGGGTTGGATTACTACACAGGAACGGTGTTCGAAGCCAGAGATTCGGCAAGGAATTATCGAGCCATTTTCGGAGGTGGCCGATATGATGACCTGGTCTCCGCAGTAGGCGGGGATCCAATTCCCGGGACGGGTTTTGCCATGGGCGACGTAGTCATACGTCTGGTGCTGGAGGAGTACGGAGCCACTCCCGTACTGGATTCGAGACCGTCGGAGATCCTGATTACAACTTTCGACGAGAGCTTATTGATGCCTGCATTGGAGCTGGCGACCGAATTCCGTAACTCAGGGTTAGCCGCGGAATGGTATCCAGCGCCGGACAAACTGGCCAAGCAACTGAAGTATGCCGACCGTGTGGGTGCTCGGGTTGCGGTCATCCTGGGGCCGGATGAAATTGCTGCAGGGACGGTTACAGTTCGCAATCTGACGTCCGGAGATCAGCAGTCGGTTTCCCGCGAAAAGGCTGCGGCCCTTGCGAAGGAAATAATCGAAGCGAAAGGTTGAGCCGGCTTGACGCTGGATGGATAATCGGGATCGTCGAGCTGAGCTGTCTTGACGGTGTTCTAAGCGCTCTGTAGAATACGTGTGTAAGCGTGGCGAGCGTAGCTTAGTGGTAAAGCACCGCACTGTGGCTGCGGGGACCGCGGGTTCGAATCCCGTCGCTCGCCCCAAAAAAGGATCGGCGTTGATAAAGATCAACGCCGTTTTTGCTTTCAGGGTGCAATGAGGTGTTGCTTAATCGATTAGCCCATTAATAATCAGTCGCAGGGTCGTCGCTTGCAATTCGCAAGGTGGCTGGATATTGTCTATTTCAAACATCAACTATTCAACATTCAATTCTGAACCGAAGTGATGGCAACCCCCAAGGGTATACTTCCCCGGATTCCCATGTTGTCTAATCTTGCACGCAGAGAACGCGGCCTACTTCTGGGGCTGGTGGTTGTTACCCTGCTTTCAATTACGGTCCTGGCAAGCGGGCTTTCCTCTGTCGAGGTACAAAGTAGTCGGCAGTTTACATTGGATTCCGATCAGCGGGTGGCCGATATTGCGAACCTGTCCATGCCGAGCGCTGCCCTTTCAGCCCTATCTTTTCTCGCTGGATTTCTTCGCCTGTTGCTTCTGGTACTTCTCCCATTTTCTATTTACTACTTTATCAAGTCTTCGGAGGCGCGAAAGCGGATCCTTATTCAGGTACTGTACCTGACTGGGTTTACGTACCTGATACTGGCACTGTCGCAATCCATGGGCCAGTCCCCCTTGGAGCTGATACCGGAACCGCTTCCCATCGACGCGGCCACAATCGCATCTCCGGATGTTGTTTCGGGAGCAAACGAAGTTCCGGGCTGGGTGTTTGTCATCGCAAGTATTGCCATCGCCATACCATTGGCCGCCATCGCAGTTCTTGTCTACCGTTCGTATCAGGTGCGGAGAAAATCCGATCGCGATATGGCGACCGAAGCCCGCTGGGCGCTAGATGCCCTGCATCGTGGAGTCGAACTTGAAAGTGTAATTTTCCGAGCGTACTACCAACTCTGCGCTTCTTCGTCTGATCGACTTGGATTGAGTCGACATCAGGATATGACCCCGACCGAGTATGAAAAGGTGCTCGCTAAATCCGGCGTTCCCACGTCCCCGCTCGCGCGCCTTACCCGTCTTTTTGAGAAGGCACGATATGGTTCCGCAATATTGGGCGACGATGACGAGCAGGAAGCGGTTGCCGCCCTGCGCTTAATCCTTGGCGGGGGTGGCTGACGTTGCACAAAGCTGCTCTGGTCGGTGGAGGACTTGTCGCCTTTCTCGTATCGGCCGGGCTAATTTATTTCGTTGTAGTTCGGTACCTCGGCGAACCTCTTGGTCAGCTCTATCGCACTCTTTCACAACTTGTGGGACTTGCGCCACAGGACTGGGTCTGGGCCAGCATCATTGCGCTCACAGTCCTCATCGGGCTTCGAAATTTCTCATCGCAGCGCAAATCAACCGAATCCGTCGATTCAAATGCAGAGGGTCAAGCAGAGAGTCTGGAATCCTGGCTGCGTCTACTGCAGGAGCGGGTGCGAGGCACCTATTTCGGATGGAGACTTGCTAACCGACTGGCCGAGCTTGAATCTCAAATCGATGATCACCCGGACCATCAACCAGCGCACCAGATCCAGGAGTATCTGAAAATGGGCCGCGATCGACGAACGATTGGCGATCCTGAAACAAGATTATCTAGCTACCCGGACGTTAAGACCGTTATTACATACTTAGAACGACGGATTGAGGCCGACGATGGGAGCTGACGTCGGCTTACTCGGTCGATTGGCGGGCTCGGTCGTCGAGGAAGTTGAGCGCGCGATCATCGGCAAGGGTGACATTCTGAAGCAGGTCATGGCCGCCTTCCTGGCCGGAGGGCATATACTTATCGAGGATTTTCCTGGCCTTGGAAAGACAGTGATGGCTAAGAGCTTCTCCCAGGCCTTGGGATTGGAATTCAAGCGGATCCAATTTACTCCCGACCTGCTCCCCGCAGATATAACCGGATCCTACATCCTAAACAGAGAGAACAATTCACTCGAGCTTCGACGGGGTCCTATCTTTGCCAGCATTCTCTTAGCAGATGAAATTAATCGGGCCTCGCCTAAGACCCAATCGGCATTGCTGGAAGCGATGCAGGAACATCAGGTCACTCTTGAAGGGGAAACCCTGGCCCTGCCAGAGCCGTTTGTTGTGATAGCAACTCAAAACCCCATTGAATACGAAGGCACTTTCCCGCTCCCCGAGGCTCAATTGGATCGTTTTGCCATGAAAATCAACGTCGGCTATCCGACCCTCGAAGATGAGCACCTCATCCTATCTCGTAGGCGCGAGCGAAAGAAAGAGGCATTTGAGATTTCACAAGTGGCATCAGCCACAGATCTTGCCGAAGCACGCCAGGTAGTGGAAGCGATCCATGTTGATAGCGACATCGAGCGCTACATTGTTCAGATCGTAGCCGCCACGCGTTCCGACAAGCGAGTGGCAGTGGGCGCCAGCCCGAGAGGCTCCCTGGCGCTCATGAACCTTTCCAGAGCTTGGGCAGGCATGCAGGGCAGAGATTTTGTGCTCCCAGACGATGTCAAGCATCTAGCTGAACCGGCACTAGTTCATCGAATTCTGCTGCAGCCAGAACACTGGATGGAGCGAGACGCAGCAGCTGATGTGCTTGCAATCGCAATTGCCTCCACTCCAGTTCCTGTCCTAGACGGCGCGTGAAACGCGCCGCGTTTCTGAGTTTTCTGGCATTCGCACTGCTGGCAGCCGGACTGGCGCTCCGAGATGGCAAAATCGCGGCCCTCTCACTTCCTCTCATTTCTTACCTAGCGCTTGGGCTGCTCCAGTTCCCTGATTTGCCTCAATTAGAGGTTGACACGCACTTGACCCAATCCAGCGCTACCGAAGGATCTGTCATTGGAGTCAGTGTTCAGGTTCGAAACAATGGACCATCGCTGACCCACCTCCGAATCCAAGATCGCCTACCCACTGGCCTTACCGTGCGAGATGGAACGCCGAGCACGCTCGGCTCGCTAGCCCAAGGAGCGAGCCATCAACTCTCCTACTCCGTCCGCTCAACTCGAGGACTTCACAGCTTTGATCGCGTAGCCTTCACCGCCTCCGATCCGCTGGGACTGTTCCAGCGAGAATTCCATAAGCCGACCACCCGATCATTGCTGGCTCGACCCAGTCTCCATCGGCTGCGTCATGTGGAGCTTCGGCCCTTGCGCACCGGCGTCCATGCGGGTTTGTATCGGGCGCGTCGCGGCGGGCCGGGTGTCGAATTTCATGGCTTGCGTCCATACGTGCCGGGAGATGCGCGACGGTGGATCAACTGGAAGGCCAGTGCCCGCCATGTCGACTCGCTCTTCATCAACGAATTTGAGCAGGAGCGCGCGGTCGAAATTGGGATCATCCTTGATGCAAGGTCGAGAAGCAACGCCGTGGCAGGCGGTCGATCCTCGTTTTCTTCCTCTGTTCAAGCGGCAGCCTCATTGAGCGATCTATTCCTGGCTCAGGCGAATCGCGTGGGGCTCATGATCTACGGCAGCCATCTAGATTGGACAGTCCCTGGCTATGGCCGAATTCATCGCGAGCGCATCATGCTCGCGCTTGCTGGAGCGCGCGCGGGTCGCAGTCGGGTCTTTGATCGGATGAAGTATTTGCCAACCCGTCTGTTCCCTCCCCAATCACAGCTCATCTTCATTAGCCCCGTACTCCGTGAGGATGTTGCGTTTCTACGCATTCTGCGCGCACGCCGCTATCCCATTCTGGTATTGAGTCCCGATCTGATTTCCGCGGAGGCCGAGCTCTTAGAAGGTGAGACCGATCTAGAATTGGCAATTAAGCTCGCGCGCATCGAGCAGACCCTGATCACCCGCAGGCTGGCGCATATCGGAATTCACCGCGTGGTATGGGATATTTCCAAGCCATTGGAGCAGGTGATCGAGATTCAAGTTGGCCGACCACGCCGATGGCTGCGTGCCGTTGGAGCACCAGCTCGATGAGGCAACCCACGCTTATTGCGTTTCTGCTTTCGACCGCGGTGCTGGCGGCCGCACTGATAGTTCAAGGGTTGTGGCTTCTGCTAATCATTCTGGCAGCAAATGCCAGCTTCGGATGGCTTACCGCTCGACGTGGATGGGTATCTGTTTGGCTATTTGGGCAGCTAGCAATTTCAGCCCTGGGAGGCATCCCATTTCTCCCCGCGCTTGGAGCGTCTGTATTGGGCCTCGCCTATTGGGACCTATCGGCGCATGATCGACTGCTGCGGTCCGTAGATCAAGTCTTTGGGCTTGAGGCACTCAAGGGCAGCCATTACCGCAGCCTAGCGCTTGCACTAGCCGGTGGGAGCCTGCTGGCAGTGATTGCGATTGGGATTCCTTTGCGGCTCAGCTTCATTGCGGCCATACTGCTCGCGTTGCTGGCGATAGCTGGAATTGCAGGATTGGCAGGGAGGGCGCGTTCCGCCTCTAATTAGCGGGGAATTGGTACAGCCAGAGTCGGTTCGAATTTAGCGGCCGGTTGGCCACCATTCGCCAAACTTGATCCGCTTCAAGATCAAAGAATATCCCCGCAGTGAGTGCGGAGAGTTCGTAGGACTCCATTTTCGTCCGGCCGCGGGTCGCCATCCGGAATTCGGATGGGAGTGGCCCAGTCTTGGTTCTCCGCGGTGGCGACTTTAGAAGCTTCTTCACCTGGGCTGGCTGTACCGGCGAAAACATCAAGTAACCGCCATCAGAGGCAGTGACCACAATGGCTTCGGGGTTGTCCAGCACCTTGGCGATCGCACGAAGCTCCCAGGCGCCTCCGGTCGCTTTGCGGGCGGTGTCATTGAGCCAAGCCAAGGGATCAATAATCTGAATCTCGCGTGATGCAGTTTCTCGCTTGATTTCCAAATCCCCTAACGCCCAATTGCGAACATCTTCTCTCAGTTGTTCAATCGCCTTCCGCTGGCGCTCATTCCCAATAGAGATCAGTACCCCCACGACAACTACTGCCGCCAATACGCTTACAGCCAGAACGACTTCAAGCATCCGCGCTCCTATCCATTGAGAGATTTTCGAATTAACAAGAGGTCATCGTGAAGCGACCGGAGAGCTTTTGTTCGCGGATCCGCTACTTTCGCGAAACCTACCGCAGCCAGCAATCCAATCCAAGCAATTGCGGGCCAGATCCAAGGTGGACCTTCGATTGCGGCCGCTTCCATCTCCGCCTCCGTTTCCAATTCAACGACCGCCGGAGTCAACGGGTCGGCAGGATCAATCTGGGCTGGAAGCGCCGGCGCGGGGGCCTGCTCCGCCTCGGGCACGACAATTCGTCCTGTATCACTACCCCGATTTCCGATCAAATCCCACGCGAAAACCATAACGGCATATTCACCAGGCGCAGCCGGCTTGCCGTTGGGCATGCGACCATCCCAGATGACAGCTTGCGGCACTTCCAGCGCGGGATACTCGCGGCTCTCTAGGATAGTTTCGCCGTCGCTTATGACAACTTTAACGCCGTCCAACCCGATCCCGCCCTCCTCTACAGTCAGGGTCCCGGGCTCGCCTACGGGCCACTTCTCCGGGATGTCAACCAAGGGTGGAAGGTTGTCCACCCTGAGCGTCACCCGAGCGGTCGATTCCAGATTCCCTGCGGCATCGCTGGCTCGGGCCAGGACGACGTAGGTTCCATTCGGTAGATTTGATGAATCCCAGGAGCTTCGCCAGTCCCCTCCGGTGCGCTCCAGAGAGTTCCAGCTCCGGCCACCGTCGTATGAAATTTCGACCGATTGCAATCCAGAGGTTAGGTCAGTGCTCTGCCCAATTAATGGAATGACCCCGGAGACCCAGGTCTCAGAGCCTTCGGGAGGATTGATAAATGCTGATTCTGGGGGGTGCGAATCGATCTTGATCGTCGGCCCGTCCTCCGTGGTTACGTTCCCCGCGACATCCTCCGCACGGTATCTGGGCGTATGGGTCCCGTCAGTCGAAATAGCTAGCGGGCCAGTATGCCACCCAGTGGATCCATCACTCACTTCGACCTTCGCCACCCCAGACAGGTTATCTGAGGCGGAAGCGAACACACTGACCGGTGATACGTACCAGCCCTCCAGACCTTTGGTGCCGCTGAGCTCAGGGCTCAGACTTGGTGGCGTCCCGTCGATACGAATCTCAAGCGAATCGGTCGCTTGGTTGCCTGCTCCATCGATGACCCGTCCACTGACGCTGTGAACACCATCGCCTCCCACCTGTGCGCTGTTGGCCCAACCCCCACCATCTGTTGAAACTTCTGATACTGAGACGCCTGAGATCGCATCGGATCCTATGATTGAGACATCGACCGTACCGCCCCGATACCACCCGCCGCCTCCCGGCGTGCCCCCGCTCATCGTGAGATTGATGCTCGGGGGGCTTCTATCAACTTTTATTCCAGCTGAGGCCTTTTCACTCGTGTCGCCGTAGGAAGAGAGCGCCCAAAATTCGATGGTAAAGTTACCCTCCCCTCCGACGCTGTACGAACATCCGACGGAGGAAGAGTCGGCCGGATCACAGAGTACGCCGCCTGGGTTCCCTTCAATGCTCTCAATGACATATCCGGAAACCGGCTCGCTAGCGCTGAGCTCCAGAGAGGCTCCGCCTCGGCACCATCCATTGTTGCCTGGCGAGGCGCAGTTTTCGGACCCGCCCACAATTGCTGGGGGGAGGCTCACCGTCTGGGTGGTGTTAGCCTCTTTACAGCCGCAGGAGTCGGCTGGAGAGGGCCAGCCGCACACGCTCATCTGCGCTGCGGTGCTTGGATGGGATCCACCGGCGTCGGGACAGGGATTGCCGGTAGCAAACCAACACTGGGCGTAGCCGGACTTCTTGCAAAACCATTGATCTCCGTCCGGGTCACGCACGGTCTTAGTCGTGTTGCGGTTAGGCCCGGTGAATCCAGCCCAGGCGACCGCCACCGCGGTCACAGATAGCATGGTGCCCAGGAGGAAGCCGCGCCACAGGCTTCTACGAACGTAAATTTTCACAGTCTTTCGGGTAGTGCCGGAGTACTATATGAAGCTACAGAACCCAGGGTCATGCAACATGACCCCGGTACTACTAACATAATCACAGCTCATTAGTTACGGGGGGCCAGAGAGTGGAAACCAGGTCTGCAATAACAATATTGCTGCTGGGAGGCGCAATTGCCGGCTGCTCGTCCGAACAGCCAATTGCCCCTCAGATTGAACCAGTGGAGCAATCAGCCGTGATTCCTGATGTAGTCGAGCTTGAATCACTGGAGGAGCTACCGACTGTGGTTTCTCCCACCGATGTGCCCCCCACCCCCGCCCAATTATTTTCTGGTGCGCCAAGTACACAGTCCCCAACCGTAGCAGATGGCCCCGCACAGTTGGGGGCTGGAATGCTTCATCTTCAGGCCGAGATTCCCATCGTCCGCAGCGATTTTGGCGTGAGATTCGCTTTCTCGCCAAGTGATGATGTGTTGCTTCATTCGGGTGCTGGTTTACAAATTCAGCGAGTGGATTGGCAAAATAGCCAGAGTCTTGACGTAATTACTGGATTTGAGAATTACCCGCCGATAACCATATCCCTCTCCCCAGACGGGTCATCCATAGTTGCGGATGATGGGCCGACGATCAGAGTATGGGATTCCCAGAGCGGTGCGCCCGTGGAACAGCTGCAGCTATCGCCGATATCCACCATCATCGATGCCGGCTTCCAGGGAGAAGATGTTTATTTTGCGGTGGATTTCTACGGCAACGTGGCGTTATGGGATCCAAATGGCTGGGGCGAGATCAGCCGATTTAGCTCTCCAGGCCGTATCGACTCGGGTCTACTTTTTCCGAGCGGGCAGGCGGTGGCCCTACAGGACCGCGACCGGCACGAAATCTTGATTCTTGACTTGGAAGGTCAGAATATCGGATCGATCCCAATACGCGAGCAGATTGCGCAGATGCTGTATGGATCCCCGGCGGCAGATCGCATCATGCTCCATGTAAACCGCGGGCTTCCGTCCGAGGGAATCAAGATCGTATCAGTGGAAACCGGAGAATCCGAACTCGAAATTCCTCTGCTGAATTTTCGCTACTTTGCAGTTTCGAACGAGTGGGATGTGTTAGCGGCCATGGACGTATTCAATCGGCTCAGGATTTACAGCCTTCCGGAGGGCAACCTTCTCCTCGAGCAGCAACTCGAAGGAGTTGTCCGCACGCTCGGGCTGGCTATGTCGCCGAGCGGAAGCCACTTAGCGGCCTATGTGCTGAAGGGACCTGGCGAAGGTGGCGCAATTCAGATTTGGGGACCGGGCGAACCTCAAGCTAGCTTGCCCTGAGCCCAGCCTCTGGCCTCTGAACCCAATCACGGAACCCTAGATTCAACCTCTGCTAGGCTCTTGGCCCAATCACGGAACCCTTGATTCAACCACTGCTAGGCTCTTGGCCCAATTCCTGAGCTTATCGTCCAAAGATAGACGTCTGGGGATGATAGGCTGCCCAACCGTACCACTCCGTCACAAACGAGGTCACAAATTCAAGCTGCGAGCCTGTATGCGGGCCGCTGGTTGCCTTCCCCGAGATATCCCATGTTGATCCGCCCGAGTCGGTAATCTGTCCTCCTTCGACCGTTAGATCAAGCGGCTCCCCGTCTAAATCAGGCTTAAAGGCCAGCCCAAAATTGCTTTCCGGATCGAGAAATACGACAATTGGTGTCCCCCCAAGCTCATCTTCAAGTACTTGCAATCCAGCTTCAAAATCGGCTATGACGTATGCACGATATTCAGACCCTAAATTTGCACCCAGAACCAACTCGTTTTGAGGGAGCCGGTCGTCCCAATTGAGGATTGTGGCTTGGAACTGAGGTCCAAGCCCACTTCTGCCGGGTTCGATGCTCCGGTACCGAGCAGAATATTCAGGATACCAATCCAATACGGTGGTCTCCGGATGTGCTGCCTTCCACTCTGCCCAGGTGGTATGAACGATCGGCTGCAACTCGAGCGACAGCCCCTCTCCCGCTAGTGGGCCATTGAGGATCGACCCATCAAAGTGCGTCCAGACAGACCCCGTCTGTCGATCGGCCATGACAAACAGCCCGTTGTAGAGGCCCACCACATCGAAGGTGTAGAGGGTTCCATCGATCTCGGGGTTGAAACCAACCCCGCTTGAACAAACCGCTCAATAAGTGACGAGGTAAGGCTCGCCGCCAATCTGATCGTTGGCGATATGATGGTATGCCATCTGGGAGATGGGATAGGCTCGAGCCTCATCCCCAACTGCTACCCCTAGTATTAGCTCCTCAGGAGCCAGCCATGTTGCCTGTGAGGCTGGAATCACCGCCGGATCATCCAAAACAATAAAGCCCGATCCTGGGCCGATGCTCAGCCCGCCCGGGTCAAATTGCGACTGAGGCGATGAAGCTGTTGTTTCACTCGTTGCCTGCTGGGGCGGTGCGGCGGATGTTTCAGTTGATGCCAGCTGAGGCGAGGAGGCCGATGTTTCAGTAGATGCAATGAGCTCAAGGCCTTCCGGTTCTCCTGTCGACGGGCTGGCACACGCAGTCGCGACAACGGCCAGCAGCAGTAAGCCAAGCGACCTGTTCGTCTGCATGTTCATCGATGTTATTTTGACCTGACTATGTCTGATCTGTGTAATCCACATGTAAACGATCCGTAAGCGCACGCCTGTTTCCGTGTGGTGGTAGACTCGCCGCCCCATGAATTCAGAGGCGATCGCGCACCCTAATATCGCGCTAATTAAGTATTGGGGAAATCGAGACGACGAGCTGCGCATCCCGGCAAATGGATCGATCTCCCTGACTCTGGGGGGCCTGGAAAACCGGATGTCCGTGCAATTCGATGGAGACTTGGATGCAGACACGCTCCTCATCAACGACGCCCCTGCAGAGCCTGTGATGCTTGAGCGCGCTAGCAAGCATTTGGATCTTCTGCGCGGCATGGCGGGCGTCAAAGATGGCGCGCACCTGGAGAGCGTAACAGACTTCCCAATTGGAGGGGGCATTGCCTCGTCTGCGGCTGCCTTCGCAGCACTAACCGTTGCGGCGGCCTCCGCGCTTCAGCTGGAATTAGACCAAGATGAGCTTTCTCGGATCGCTCGGCGAGGCTCTGGGTCTGCCGCGCGCTCGATTCACGGGGGATTTGTCGAGCTGTTGGCAGGAGATTCCGACCAGGCCTGCTATGCGCAGCAGATCGCACCTGAGGAGCATTGGCAGATCATCGATCTCATAGTCATCGTTGACGAAGGAGTGAAACACACCGGGTCTTCCGCCGGGCACATGTTAGCTTCATCAAGCCCGCTGCAGGAAACGCGCGTTGCAGATACTCCTCGGCGGTTGCTGGCTTGCCGAAATGCCATATTGGAACGGGATTTTCAGTCTTTGACCCAGATCGTGGAGCAGGACAGCGACATGATGCATGCCATTATGATGACATCAGAGCCACCTCTTCACTTCTGGAGCGGAGGTTCTTTGCAGGTCATGGCCGCCGTCCGCGATCTCAGAGCAGAGGGAGTATCTGTCTTCTATACGATCGACGCCGGCCCAAACGTACACTGCTTATGCCTTCCAGAAGGCGAGAATGACGTTCTGCAGACCCTTAAAAAACATGAAAACGGGCCCTGGAAAGTGCTCAGAGCACAGGCAGGGCCCGCCGCACGGATGGTATGAATGGTCCGCTTACCGCTCCGGCAGGCCGAATGATATAATCGGGCGAATTTTCCAAAGTGGCGTCGAAAAGCTTTTCAGATGACTGATTTTCTGCTATTTGCCCTTGTGTTGGGTGCTCTCATTGTTGGCCACGAATTTGGCCACTTTATCGCCGCGCGCCTCACGAATGTGAAGGTCAAGGAATTCGGACTAGGATTTCCGCCCCGCCTTGTGACGCTGTTTACAGCAGGCGGAACCCGTTTTACTCTAAACTTGATCCCACTGGGTGGATTTGTCCGCCCTGTTGGTGAAGATGATCCAACCGTCGAAGGTGGACTGGCTGGCGCGAACAAGCGAACTCGGGCTGCGGTCTTAATCGCCGGTCCGCTTGCCAATATTTTTCTGGCGATGCTTGCATTCTCGGCGGCCTATAAGTTCGCAGCTCCCGACCCAGAAAGAGTCCTAATTACGAGCGTGGAACCGGGCTCTCCCGCCGCGTCAGCCGGCGTGATGAGAAACGACATCATTTTGGCAGTAGACCAGATTGAAATTAATGACTTTGATATCTTGCAGGTCGCCATCAATGATCGGCTCGGTGTGTCCACCACCCTCTATGTTCAGCGGGGCGAAGATATTTTGAGTCTTCCGATGACGCCTCGGCTTGAGCCGCCAGAAGGTCAGGGCCCAGTAGGTATCACGCTTGGGAACCCGACTCGAGCGGTTGGATGGATAGAAGCGATCGGGTTGGGTTTGAATTCCACGCGATTTCAGTTTGCCGAGATGGTTCACCTCCCTAGTCGGCTGATTCGGGGTGAGCTTGAACCGGAACAGGCCCGCATCAGCGGTCTCAAGGGTATGTATGACATGATGGTCTGGGCCGGCCAAATCGATCGGACCTCTCAGCGACCGTTTCTAACCTTGAATTTGATCGGCGTCATCAGCGCGGGTTTGGCCTTAGCAAACCTATTGCCGATTCCGGCCCTGGACGGCGGCAGGTTGATGTTTGTGGCATTCGAGGCCGTATTTGGTAGGCGAGTACCTCCACAGCACGAGGGGCTTGCGCACACGCTAGGTTTCATGGTCTTGCTAGCTCTTATTATTTACGTGAACCTGCAGGACTTCATTAACCCTATCGCTCTCCCCAGGTAGAAACCAAAATGGAAGAGTCCTTCGTTGATCTGCTTCATTCGCTGACCAACGAGAAGGTAGATAAAGTCCGCCTGACAGCCTTGTCGGATCTGGACCAGGGGAGGTTCGGGAGTTTTGTCGGTACCTGGGAGCACCTCCCACCGGATCGGCGCCAAGCCCTTCTGGAACAGCTCGGTCTGCTTGCGGATGCGCAAGTCGAGCTGAACTTCGAATCAATCAATCGCTTCGCCCTGGATGATTCGGAGCCCACTGTCCGTCAGCAGGCCATAGAAAATCTCTGGGAAAGCGAGGACCCCGGACTCGCCCGCAGCTTCCTCCACTTGTTGAATGACGACCCCTCGAATGCTGTGAGAGGCACCGCTGGGAAGGCGCTTCGGGCCTTTGTATTCATTGCAGAAACAAGGAAGCTAGAACCAGGCATTCGGCGCGAGATGGAAGAGGCGCTCCTGCTTGCGGCTCGCGTAGATTCGAGCGGCGAGGTTCGCGATCTCTGTCTCCGATCACTCGGATATTCGTCGCGACCCGAGGTGCCAGAATTGATTAAGGAAGCTTACGCCGCGCAAAGTGAATCCAGGATTGCGGCCGCGTTGTGCGCGATGGCGCGCTCTGCAAACCCTGACTGGGGGGAAAGCGTGATAGCTCGCCTGCACGACGGATTCCCAATCATTAGGTTGGAGGCGGTCCGTGCCGCGGGCGATATCGAACTGCGCGAGAGCGTTTCCGACCTGATCGATCTACTTGAAGACATAGATGATCCCGTGCGTCGAGCAGCGATGTGGTCGTTGGGGCAGATCGGTGGGCCGAAGGCCTCAGACGCGCTCAATTCATTGGCCGAGAAAGATCTTGACGAGAACGAGCAGGAAATACTCAATGATGCGATCGACAACCTCGTTTTCCTCGAGGGCGCACTAGACCTATCTAATTTAGATCAGGATAATCCCCAGGACCTATTAGCTTGAGCCTGCTGCTCGAGCTCTTTGCCAACAATATCCTTCCAATCCTTTTGGTGGCGAGCCTCGGCTTCCTGGTTCAGAAGCTGCTCAAACTCGATCCCCGCCCTCTTTCGCAAGTCACGTTCTATATTCTTTCGCCGGCATTGGTCTTTACGCTTCTGCTCTCGGCGGAGATTAAAGGGGGTCAGGTGCTTTCCATGGTGGGCTTCGCAGCGGCGGTTGTGCTGCTGACGGTCGGTGTGGGTTTCGCCATAGGCAGGATTCTCAGGCTAAAGGGTAAGCGTGCGGCTGGATTTCTCTTGACCGCAGCCTTTATGAACGCTGGCAACTACGGCCTGTCACTCAATCAATTTGCCTTTGGGGACGTGGGCCTAGCGCTCGCCAGCATCTACTTTGTTGTCACTGTCATGCTGACCAATTCGCTGGGCGTATACATCGCCGCGAGCGGGGGTGGCAGCGCGCTCCAAGCCCTCAAGGGATTGGCCAAAGTTCCTGCTGTGTACGCTGTACCATTGGCGCTTATTTTCCGCACCCTCGATATTGCGGTCCCGCTGGCCCTCGGCAGGCCGCTCGAGCTGTTATCGCTCGCCACAATACCGGTCATGCTTTTGTTGCTTGGAATGCAGATCGCTCGGACGGGTATTCCGCCTCACAGAAAGTTGCTTAGCGTGAGCGTGGCAATCAAGCTGCTGGTCGCGCCAGCTATAGCGCTCCTGATTTCGCCCCTATTTGGACTTGAAGGTCTGGCACGCGATGTGGGTGTTCTGCAATCCGCAATGCCTACTGCTGTGTTGACTACCATAATTGCCATTGAATACGATGCGGAAGCGGCCTTTGTGACTGGCGCCGTCTTGGTCACAACGCTGCTCAGCCCATTGACGCTAACGCCCCTCATGGCCATCCTCCTCGGCTAATTTCAAGTCTCCAGCCCAAGCGGCTTTCCTTTCAAGCGTTCAGTCTAGGCGAGGATCTGATTGAATGGAGTCAGAGTGGGTGTGAGCTTCGTGGAGTTATTGCTAGAAAGTTCGGGAGCCGATCGCGCTGGTCATCCGCTCGGATTCCGCCTTGGAAGAGCGCCACACTAAGTTAGCGTGGCCTTCACGGGCCGAAATCGCAAAGGCAAATGCGGCGCCGATACCAGGGCGCGCCCTGAGCTGTCGATAGAACTCGAGATATTGATTCGCTTTTGTTGAATTTGGTAGATTTTCCGCGGGGTTTCCGAATTCAGTTACAAACAGTAACTTATCCGGATATCGCAATCGATATTCCTCATATGCTTGACCGCCCGATAGCTGCTCCATGGCATTTGCAGTCGTCCAGTAGCTATTTAACCCAACCCAATCTGCTCCAAGAATGCCTCCGTCCGCCCCTTCCAGGAAGTGATATTGATCCTCCCGCTTACCAGGCACTAATTTTCCAGGCGAGAGCCCCGGAAAACCAAGCTTCGCATCTGGGAAATGATCATGAAGCCGGTCGATCACTTCCTGAAACCAGATCCCAAAACCAGCGCCATCGAGCCAGGTTCTCCCCCAACCAGCGCTTTGCAAGTTCGGGTTCGGTGCCAGCTCGAAATAACGGACGTCTTGACGATAGAGAGCCGCCATGCCCTTCTGCACGATCGAAACAAAGCGTTTCGGGAAAATCTGGTCGTCGCTGAAATCAGCCTCCAGCCTGGCCATCAGGAAGATAGCTGGCAGGATCTCGCGCAATCTCTTTATCATCTCATCAGATTCACTTAGATCAATAACCAACGCCTCAAGGCGAGCATCCTCGATCACGCGAAAGTCATCCTCGCCAAGTCCCTCACCGATTCGTCCATGCGCTCCGATCAAGCATTTGCCCGGTCCCCACAACTCGACGGTTTTAGGCCAGGCAGTATCAGGCCAGACCAGGTATTCCGTGGGGTCGATAATGTCCTTTGGATAGTTTGTCTCGCCTGATTCAGTTGCATGGTCCTGCTTGAGGCTCAAGTGCAGGTGTGACCCCACAGAAGCACCCGTGGAATCTGCATTTCCGATCACTTGACCGGCTTCAACATGCTGTCCAATCTCGACCTCCGCTCGCGCCAAGTGGCCATAAATCGTGCGGAACCCGCCTTGATGCCGAACTCGGACGTGAATCCCGTATGCCTGCCCCTTAGGGTTTCTCTCGACTCGGTAAACATCGCCTTCTGCACAAGCGAAGATCTTTGTATTGGGAAGGGCGCGAATGTCCACCCCCTCATGGCCCGGCATTCCGAATCGACTGTAGATCCGCGGGTTAGCACCGAATCGTTGAGTGATCACAGGATACTCGGTCGGCCACAGCATGTAGAACGGACGGTCCTTCTGACCAAATCGATCCTCTTCGGAGACTCGTCGTTCGAGCTCAGTCTCAAGCGAGGCCGGATCGGCTACCTCGATGGGATCCAGCATAACTTCAGGGTGATTGCTTGCGAACCATGCCTGAATATCTCTCGACTCCGCAAAGGCCCCTATCGGATTGGGGAAGGAAATAACTTGTCGTGGAGCCATATACCGAGCGGCTGCCGAAGGATCTGGCGTGAGGTGTGCGCCGAACGTTAGAACATAGCTGCGGCAAGCCCTCACCCATTCCCAATAATTCTGCTGAGGGAGTAGAAGGATCTGAAACACGGCGTGATTATACAGATCAAGCCGAGAATCAAAAGGCCCGCCTGAAACGGCGGGCCTAGAATTCCGCTCATTTTGGGCCTATCTAACTTGCGCGACCTGGGCTTCCGGCTCCTGCATTTGCAGGTCCTGAAAGAGTGCCTTTCCATCCGCGTAGCAGGCGGTGGCAGTGTACATTCCAGTGTTCAGTGCGACCATGAATCGGAGCTGGCCTCCATCGTAAACCCACGCAAAGTCCTGGATCGCGTCTTGCTCTGGGTTGAACAGTCCTTGCTCCTCAAGATCCTGAAGGAAAAGAATTGCATTTAGTCTCGGGTCGGTAACTCGAAATGTCTCTGCGCAATCTGGGCCTGTGTTATTTTCGATAATCCCTTTGGCCATCCAGGCTGCGCCGCCAATGAACGCGACAAGCGCAAGATTCCAGAACACTAGCGTTGCGGTCTCGCTAACGGAGTGGTCAGCCGACCAATTCTGGATTTTCTCTTTCATTTCAGTACTCTTCGGCGTTCACGTTTTCATCCTATCATTCAATCTTTCACCTTAAACTTACAGGGCGCTTACAGAGCTATCCGGGTCGAAACCTAAGCCCTTGGACTTGAGCGATACAAATCGCCCCGTGCCAATCACGATGTGATCGAGCACTTCGATATCCAGTAGACGCCCGGCGTCGATCATGGCGCGCGTCACCGCTACATCCTCTGGGCTCGGCGATGGATCTCCACTTGGATGATTGTGGGCCACGATGATCGATGCTGCATTTTCGCGAACCGCATCTCTGAAAACTTCCCCGACCCTGATCAATGAAGTGTTCAGCGATCCTTGATAAACCTCCGCGATACGCATGAGTTGATTGCGCGTATCGAGCAAAAGTACCCGCAGGTGCTCTTGCTTCAAGGCTCCCATTTCATACATCACAAGCTCGGCGGCTTGTTCTGGCGATTGAATAGCCGGTCGATCTTCCGGAACCGACACTGCCAGGCGCCGCCCTAGTTCAACCGCTGCGCCAAGCTGCGCGGCTTTTGCCGGACCAATACCCCGGGTCTTCACCAAGTCCTGATGGTCTGCTCTGTGTATCCCCGCCAATCCACCGTACTCATCAAGCAATTCCTGGGCGAGCTGGACCGCGCTGGCGCCCGGCACACCAGTTCCAAGGAGAATCGCCAAGAGCTCTGGATTAGATAGCGCTTGCGGGCCCTGCCGCTCTAAGCGCTCTCTTGGCCGATCATCGGATCTCATGTCTTTGATTCGGTGAACCGTGTACATCGCGTTCCTGCCAATCTTTGCCAATCAACGGATCTCATGTCTTGATTCGGTGAACCGCGTGCATCTCATTCCTGCCAATCTTTGCCAATCAACGGATCTCATGTCTTGATTCGGTGAATCGTGTACATCGCATTCCTGCCAATCTTGCCGATCATCGGATCTCATGTTTTTGATTCGGTGTACCGTGCATATCGCATTCCTTCCAATCTTGCCGATCATCTTCGTGCCACTAGACAGGCCACCGCCGAAATGAGCAACGCACTGTATAATCGCGCCGATCTCGGAACCTGTCTTGAGTAACCTGACGACCTTCTTTCAGTACTTCACCGCATTGCTAGGGGCCTTCCTTGCCGCCCTATGGCTGGCCCTGATTTTTTGGACCTATAGGGACATTCGCTCGCGCACACAGGATAGGCTGGTTCAAATCCTCGCCGCCCTTCTGGCAGCTGTTATGGGGCCGTTCGGCGTATTGATCTACTTGATCCTTCGCCCCAGGATTACGATTGACCAGGAATATCAACACACGCTGGAAGAGGAAGCGCTGCTGGCTGAAATCGAGGATGAATCCATTTGCCCAGGATGTGGCGGGCGAACGCATGCCGACTGGCAGCTATGCCCTACCTGCCATACGCATCTGCGCAAGGATTGCGATCACTGCGGCCGATTGATGGAATTATCGTGGCAGGTCTGTCCATACTGCGGCACACCTGTCGAGGGAGTAACCGCAGAGACCCTGGGGGCGGAGATCTAATTCAGCCTGACTTTAGAGCGGCCCAGCCACCGTATTCCGCCGCCTCCCCCAAATCCCTTTCGATCCTCAGTAACTGATTGTATTTTGCTACGCGATCTGAACGTGCTGGCGCCCCAGTCTTAATCTGGCCCATCTTCAGACCCACCGCGAGATCTGCAATCGTGGAATCCTCGGTTTCCCCGGACCGGTGGGAGGCAACGCAGTTCCAGCCCGCCTCCTGACATAATTGAACGGCTTCAATCGTTTCACTCAGGCTCCCGATCTGATTCAGCTTGACCAGCAATGCATTGCAGGCCTGCTCATCGATGGCGCGCCTTACGCGATTTGGATTGGTGACTAAGAGATCATCCCCAACGACTTGAATCTTGTCGCCAAGCTCCATCGTCATCGCGTGCCAATTTGACCAGTCGTCCTGAGCCAAACCATCCTCGATGGAAACGATCGGATAACGGTCTACCCAGTCTTTCCAATAGGCCACCATTCCCTTGCCATCGAGAGTGCGTCCTTCCGTCCTAAGGTTGTATTTCCCGTCTTCGTAGAACTCGGAGGCGGCCGGATCCAGTGCCAGGCCTATCTGCTCACCTGCTTGATATCCAGCGCGCTCTACGGCTTCCAGAATGACCTCAATAGCTTCGGAATTCGATTGAAGTGCTGGAGCATATCCGCCTTCGTCCCCAACAAGCACGGTGTATCCCTTGTCCTTCAGGACTTGCTTCAGCGCGTGATAAATCTCCGCCCCCCACCGAAGCCCCTCCGCGAAGCTGTCCGCACCCAGCGGCATCACCATGAACTCCTGCACGTCAGTTGACTGCCAACCGGTGTGGGCGCCTCCATTGAGGATATTCAACATCGGTACAGGCAACTGTGTTGCCGAGCTGCCGCCCAGTGAGCGATAAAAAGGTAGATCATGAGCTTTCGCGGCGGCCTTGGCCGCTGCCATACTGACCCCGAGAATTGCGTTGGCGCCCAGGCGGGCCTTGTTGGGGGTGCCATCCAGATCAATGAGCGCCTCGTCCAGGTCGGACATGTCGGCGGCATCTACTCCTTCCAGGCGATCGGCAATCTCCCCGTTTACATTTGCCACCGCCTTGAGCACGCCCTTTCCCAAGTATCGCTCTTCATCGCCGTCCCGCAGCTCCAGTGCTTCGTGAATTCCGGTTGAAGCCCCGGAGGGCACGATAGCTTGGCCGTGGCTCCCGTCCCGGAGCCAAACCTCCACTTCAATTGTGGGATTGCCTCGAGAATCAAGTACTTGAAGTGCCCTTAGCGATTTGATTTTTGTATCCATGTCGGAGGGGGATTATAACCACGCTCGATTTCGGCATAGCATTCGGCAAAATGGCGCATGTTAGAATCCGTCGGATGCCTGCATATTTGGACTACGCGGCTACCACCCCGCTGGATGACAAGGTGTTGGATGGAATGCTCCCATACTTGAGGGAGGATTTCGGCAACCCATCCTCCGTGCACGGCTGGGGGCAGCGAGCCGAGTGGGCTGTCGAAGATGCCAGAGAACGAATCGCTGACGGGCTCGGCTGCCTGCCCGAAGAACTGATCTTTACCAGCGGCGGCTCGGAAAGCGATAACCTTGCGCTCCGAGGGGCTGCCTTCAGCGCTCGATCCGCGAGAGCGGCCAATCACATACTTATATCTCCGACCGAACATGATGCGGTGAGGATTACCGCCTACGAGCTGGTAAAACGCCACGGATTTGATTTGGAATTGCTTCCTGTCGACCCTCTCGGCTGCGTCGATCCCGATGACCTTCGCAAGAGAATCCGGTCGGGCACTGCGGCCATTTCTGTGATCTATGGGAACAATGAGATCGGGACGATAAATCCCATTCCTGATCTCGCGACGATTGCTCGCGAGCACGAGATACCCTTTCATTCAGACGCCCTTCAGACGACGTGTCAGCTTCCGACCCGGGTCGCGGATCTTGGGATTGATATGCTCTCGATCGGTGCACACAAATTCTACGGACCCAAGGGAGTCGGCGCGCTCTACGTCAGAGGCGGCACAACGCTGCAATCCGTCCAGACCGGTGGCTCGCAGGAACGAGGGCTTCGGGCCGGCACCCACAACGTGCCGCTCATCGTAGGGATGGCACATGCGCACGAGATCGCCCTCGCCCGCCAAGAATCAGACGCTGATCGCTTCCGAATGCTCAGGGATCGGATCATCGAAGGTGTCACGAGCAGAATTCTTGGCGCTCGATTGACCGGCCATCCCGAGGAACGCCTTCCTAACAACGCCTCATTTGTAATCGAGGGCATCGATGGAAATTCCCTGCTTGCAGCACTCGACCTTGCGGGTTTCGCTTGCTCCTCCGGATCAGCTTGCAAAACTGGAGACCCGGAACCCTCGGAGGTGCTGCTTGCACTGGGTATGGAACCTGAACTCGCGCTCGGCTCGCTGAGGGTCTCAGTTGGCAGGCAGACTACCGAATACGAGGTAGGCGAATTTTTGGATGCGTTGCAAGACACGGTTGCCAAACTTAGACCAAGTGTGGCAGTTGCATAATAAGAATAAAGAGAACGATTGCGGTTGCGGCAGTGGAGAGCCCAGTTACACCATGAGCCCTAAGAGAACGATCGCGGTCGCCATGAGTGGCGGAGTGGACAGCTCCGTTGCGGCGGCGCTCCTTGTTGAATCCGGCGACCGGGTATTTGGCCTGATGCTCAGACTGTGGAGCGCGGGCCCAGAACGACCCAATCGATGTTGTTCCCCCAGAGATGTCGCCAACGCGAGTAAGGTTGCTGGCCGGCTAGGGATTCCTTTCTACGTAATTGATGCCAAGGATGAGTTCAAAAGCCGGGTTGTGGATAGCTTCATCAGTGGATATGAGGCAGGCCTGACCCCTAATCCTTGCCTAAGCTGTAATCGCGAGTTGAGATGGGGGTTGTTGCTTGAGCGGGCCTCGAAGCTAGGTGCTACGCATATTGCGACCGGGCACTATGCGCGCTTGCGGAGGACAAACGGCCAATACCGCCTATTCCGAGCCGACGATCGCCAAAAGGATCAGTCTTATGTTCTCAGCGTGCTCGGGCAATCACAACTGGCTCATACCCTGTTTCCCCTCGGCAAACTGAAGAAGGAGGCAGTGCGGGAAATTGCCCGACGTCAGGGTTTAGTGACCGCGAATCGGCCGGAGAGCCAGGATCTTTGTTTTCTAGGCGGGGATGACTATCGCACTTTTTTGGCCGACCATTTAGTGGCCGCACCAGGCGCAATCGAGGACAATCAAGGCAATACTTTGGCGAACCACAGCGGTCTATCAAACTTTACCGTTGGGCAGCGCAAGGGCATTGGAATATCCGGCCCGGAGCCACTTTATGTGATTGATAAGGACGTGGAGCGCAACACGTTGATCGTGGGACCGAAGTCCGCACTCGGGCGCACCCATTTCACGGTCCGTGAAGTGAACTGGGTGCGTGGACATTCGCCACCAGAAAGCTCTAACCTAACGGTGCAGGTTCGCTATCGCGCGTCGGCCGTACCGGCCAGTCTCGAACATCTTGAGGGTAGAACCAAGGTCGCAACGGATGAACCGCTGAATAACATCGCCCCGGGTCAGGCTGCAGTTTTCTATAAGGGGGAGGAATGTTTAGGAGGGGGGATTATTTCACGATGACCGCTCCCGGACTTTATTTCTCACTGCTCATCGCGTCCGGCCTTGGATTGGTTTTTCATCTAATCCGCGGCGGCAGCCTGGGTCGTCTCCTGCTTTATCTGGCCGCGGCCTGGATTGCATTTATGGCTGGTCATCTTGTCGCAGAGTGGTTGGACTGGCACCTGGTCCGGGTTGGCCCCATCAATCTTTTCGCGGCGCTCCTGGCTGCAATCATTGGGTTGTCAGCGGCATCGCTTCTGGCTGGCCCCGAACGAACTCGCCGCCGAACCAGCAAACGCAGACGTAAAAGCTAGTATGCTATAATTCGCGCCCTGAGCGAAATTGTGGCCTTACCCGCCCCCGATAACGGCGAAGCAGAAGCTGCCTCCAGCAAGCGCAAACAAGTTGCTCTTATCGCTGGAGGCATAGTTTTCGTGCTTGTCGTATTGATCGCGCTGGTGTTGGCTGCGATTGTTATGCTCAGGGATCCGGCGCGAACGGAGACGATACGCGATGTCGTAATCATCTTTTTGGCGGCCGAATCCATTGTATTTGGCCTGGTTCTTGTAATCCTAATTGTCCAGGTGGCGAGGCTCACCGCACTCATCGAGAACGAACTACGACCGATTCTCGAATCGACGAATGAGACCCTCGGCACACTTAGAGGGACCACCCAATTTCTTAGTCGGAATATGGTGAGCCCTGTGATAAGAGTGAACAGCACGGTTGCGGCGTTGAGGCGGGCCATTGGTGCGTTCCGCGTACGCCGCCCTCGCTGATATCAGGTTTTGGAGGAATAGAATGGCTGACAACGACGATTTTGGCTCTTTTGTCTCTGGTTTCATGATTGGCGGGTTGATCGGGGCTGCCGTGGCACTCTTGCTCGCCCCGCAATCTGGCGAAGAGACGCGTCTAATGATCCGCGACAAGGGCATTGTACTTAAGGATCAGGTGGAAACCACGGCCAGCGATGCAAGGGTTCGCGCAGAAGAACTTGCGAAGGATGCTAGAACACGCGCCTCAGATGCCCAGAAGAGTGGCCAGGTTGTGCTGGAACAACAAAAATCTCGGATCGAAGATGCAATCGAGGCGGGAAAGCAGGCTGCGAAAGACACTAAGGCCAAGCTAGATGGCGCGCAGACCGAATCAGAGGCGGAAGCCAAGTCATAATTTCCACCCTCCGTCGCAAATTCGAAAACCAATTCTTACTTCCAGCCCACAACACAAGAACGGAGCCCCAGGCAATTCGCCCGGGGCTCTTTTGTTTCCACAGAATGTTCGGATCGGTGACCCGTTCACCTTGCAGGCGCAAGCTGCTCCAGTTCGGAGATCGCCCCTGGAATGGCTGCCGCCACGTCCCCCGCTAAAACCGAGGCCGTCGTGCCGACTTTTTGGGCGGCCAAAACGCCCGCCCGTGCGTGAACATAGCTGGCCAATACGGATGCATCATATGACGCTAGGCCCTGCGCGCGATACCCTACCAGCAGGCCGGCGAGAACATCGCCCGTGCCGGCGCGCGCCAGAGCGGGGGTTGCGATCGGGATCAGTGCCGATCGTCCGTCTGGATGTGCAATCACAGTGAATGCCCCTTTTAGGACGACGACGTGACCCCACTCCGATGCTTTATCTACGGCTACTTTCGAGCGATTGGCTTGAATTTCTTGAGTATCGAGACCGGCCAGGGCACTCATCTCGCCAGGATGAGGGGTCAGAACGGAAATTGCCGGCAACAAGTCCTTCCACCCTTCAATACCGACCATGAGCTTCAAACCGTCAGCATCGACGACCGCAGGAGAGAGCTCTGATCCGGCGCTTTGCATGCTGATTAGCGCTTCGACAAATCCAGCGGTCGACGGATCGAGACCCAGGCCGGGCCCCAAAAGAAAACCTTGAGACTCGGCCCACTCGCTTATGAGCCGATCGACGTCCGTAAATTCAAATGCTCCGCTAAATGGCAACCAGGTGCACTCGGGAATTTCTCCAGCGATCATCGTTTGGACCGGCGCCGGAACCGCCATTGTCACCAGGCCTGCCCCGGCCAAGTATGCCGCCCGGCCTGCAAGTGCGGCTGCGCCGGGATAATTGGTGGAACCCGCAACAATGAGTGCTCGGCCAAAGGTCCCTTTGTGGGCATCCCGCGGTCGAGCAGGCAGAAGAGTCACCAGATCTCTGGCTGTAGCCACCTCCCGATCGATCGAAGCCAACTCCTTTTGCTTCGGCGATAAGCCGATATCTCCAATAACAAGTTCGCCCACTTGAGACGCTGCGGGGAACTGGAAAAGCCCCGGCTTGGCCGCTGCGAGGGTCACCGTGAGATCGGCTGTCAGGCTCTCCTCCGCGATTTCTCCCGTATCGCAATCGAGTCCGGATGGACAATCGACAGCCACCACGAACGGGCGTGCGTCTGATCGCTTAGCCGCCTTCAGTACTTCTTTGGCCGTCCCTTTCAGCGGCAGCTGGAATCCTGTTCCCAGGATCGAGTCGATAACAATGTCGGCCCGTCCCAACTGGAGGTTAAGCACTCGGCTCCGCTGATCCTCTTCGCCATTGGCGATCAGGAGCCCTAGCTCTTTCAGCGGAGCCAGGTGCGGATCGTCTGCGGGCCGCTCCTTCGTAAGGTAGATCGCGATCGTTGCCCCGGCTTCTGCCAACCTCCGAGCAGCAACCAGCCCGTCCCCGCCATTGTTTCCTGTGCCGGCGAGCACCAGGATATGTTTGCCGGTAAGATCCGGGATCTTTGCAAGCAGCGCTTCCGCCACGGCTTTTCCAGCATGCTCCATCATTTGGGCGTAGGTGTGCCCAGCCGCGTTCGCTGCGCTCTCGATTCGAATCATCTCTTCAACCGTGACAATCTTCACCAAGTTCTTATCCTCACAACGGGCTAGTTTGCTCTCAGACTTCCGGCGGCGACGCGCACCCAACCTAAACTAGCATCGGCCTCGAGATGCAATGGCTATGCCCAAACCATCCAAGAGAGTTTCGTGCTTCCTCGGATTATCTGCCATGGCCAAATGCATGTCAACGAGGCACCAGACATGTGCAGGCCTTGTTGACATGGATCGCCGCAATCATTACACTCTGCCGCCCATGATCATGCGCGAACGATTGGAACAGCTCGAAGCCGAAGCTCTCGCTCCATATGGACACCGGAGTCGCGATTCCCGCGGCCGGGAGTTCCCAGAAGATGAGCCTCACTATCGCACCACATTCCAGCGAGATCGGGATCGCATCCTCCATACCACCGCATTCAGGCGCCTTGAATATAAGACCCAGGTCTTCGTTGTCGCCGAAGGCGACTACTATCGGACGCGCCTCACACATACTTTGGAAGTCTCGCAGATCGGTCGCACACTTGCGCGAGCACTGGGTGGCAACGAGGATCTGGTCGAGGCCATTTCGTTGGCTCACGATCTCGGACACCCGCCTTTCGGACACTCTGGCGAAACTACGCTCAGCCGGCTGATGGCCGATCACGGCGGCTTTGATCACAACAAACAATCTCTGCGTATCGTTACCGAACTCGAGCGCCGTTATCCCGATTTCTCAGGCCTCAATCTGACCTGGGAAGTGCGAGAGGGAATTGTCAAACATGAGACCGAATATGATGTCTCGGACGCCGAAGGGTATGAGCCTGATAAGCGGGGGCATCTTGAGGCTCAAATCGCGAACGTAGCGGACGAATTGGCCTATACAGCGCACGATCTTGATGACGGCCTGCGATCCAATTTGATTTCTGTCGGGCAGCTTCAAGGACTCTCGTTATGGGAAATGATCCGCGAGAGCATCGATTGGACGACGGATGAATTGGATGAACTTACACGCCATCGTCTGATTCGGCGGCTAATCGGACTGGAGGTTTCCGCTTTGCTGGAAGCTACACAGCAGCGAATCGCGGCCGCTGATATCAGATCAGTCGAGGCTTTGCAGTTGCTGGACCACAATGTGGTCGGTTTCTCCGATGAGTTTGTCACCATGAACCAGCAATTGAAGTCCTTCCTATTTGCCAACATGTATCAGCATTATCGAGTGGTCCGCATGCAAACTAAGGCCGAGCGCTTCATCGAGGAGCTCTTTAACGCCTACGTCGAGAAGCCCGAGATCCTTCCGAAAAAGGTTCAGGCTCGGGTACAAACCCTCGAGTTCTATCGCACGATTTGCGATTATCTTGCCGGGATGACAGACCGCTTCGCACTACTGGAATACAGCAAGCTCTTCGATCCTGCTACGTTGCCCTGATCCTATGGAAGATGAACTCTATTTGACGCCTGAAGGGGCAGACAAACTGCGCAAGGAACTTGAGGAGCTGAAGGGCCCACAGCGGAATGAGCTTGCGGCCAGGCTGAGGCATGCGGTAAGTCAAGGGGATTTGTCTGAAAATGCCGACTATATTTCCGCCAAGGAAGATCAAGCATTTCTAGAGGGACGCATTCAAGAGCTTGATCTTATCCTCAAGGACGCGACGGTCGTTGACCGTGAAGCCCGCTCGGACACCGTGGGAGTGGGAAGCACGGTAGTGGTTCAAAACGAAAACCAGGATAAAGAGACCTTTCATATTGTGGGCGAAAAGGAAGCCAATCCTAGAAACGGCAAGATTTCGCACAAATCGCCCATTGGCAAATCGCTAATGGGAAAAAGCGTCGGAGATGTGGCCATAGCGGAGACGCCGGGCGGCAAGCTCGAAATCAGAATCCTGGAATTAAGCTGATTTAGTAACCCTTGAAATACCAAAAGAGCTCGCCATCGGCGAGCTCTTTGTTTTTAAGTTCGAGTTATCAATGGATTAAGCTGGCGCCTCTCGGGACCAGGCTCGAAGCTCGATAGTCAGCCGTTCAAAGAAACTTTGAGAAGGCAGAGCGCTCTCCCCGTAGGTCATGTCCACAATGCGCGCCTCTACTTCAAGTGATGCAGTTTGCAGCGAGATCACGGATCCAGGCTCAGCTATTATCGGATCCCCCTTGGCCGAAAGTCGATTTCGGGTCTCGGCATCATTGTGTGCATAGTTGCTCATCAAGACCTTGGTAACGGTCTGAATGTCATTCTTATCAAACAGCCACACTTCGAATGCCGACACCTTGTTTGGTTCGCCAGCTCCAATGAGATCGCCAATTCCTACACCGCACTCACCAAGGAAATCACCCGTGGGGCTCTCGATGCTGAATGAATCGTCGTAGTCGTCGTCTCCCAAGGCATAAATGGTTCGGAATGTGGCCAAGCTGTCATCGCCGGTCACCTCAGGCTCGAACTGCTGTAAAGCCTGCTCGGATGGCACCTCTTGCATCGACTCTGGATCCGCAAGATCCGGAGCGACCATTCCCTCTTCGTTATCACGCCCACGTGCTCTTAAAACCAAGACCACTGCAAGCACGAGTCCGATGAGTACCGTAGCGCCGCAAACCGGGATGATGAAACTGGATGCTCGACCGAAAATCGATCCGTCCGACGCCTCCGTCTCACCGCTTTCTGCGTCGATTTCGATGACCGCACGAAAGCTCTGAATGGCGTTGGCGCTCAGTTCCTGGGGGTCCTCTGATACAGCGACGAGCGTGTCGCTCCCAATATCGCCGAGCGCTTGAAAGCGTATCAACGCTAATTCGGCGTCCCGGTTTACAGAATGGGAGTCGATCGCCATCCGCAGGTAGTCCTCCTGCAAATCCGCTCTCAACTGTTGGGGCTCTCCGTCAATCCATTGAACTGGATTGATCACCCAAGCATAGACCATGCCGATGGCCACGCCTATGATGGCAGCAACAAGTGGGATAACCCATCTTCGATTTGTGATATCTGAGATCGATTCCATAGTTACCCTCTTCCCCGGATCCTTCTGGAACCTTGCAGAAAGCCGGCGAATTCTAATCTGATCGCAAGGCGAAGGCAAACAAAGGGTTGCATAAACTATGCCAGATCTGCTTGCTTACTATGGATTTCGTCGTGTTCGTAGACGTTCTCACACTTGATGCATTGGAGATGTTTGCGATTTTGGTGGACGAGTAAGCCGCCGCAATTGGGGCACGGAGTGGGTTCAGGGCGCTTCCAAGAAGTGAACTCGCACTCTGGGTAGTTGGAGCACCCATAGAACGTGCGCCCCTTGCGGGTGCGTCGCTCAACAAGCTCTCCGCCATCCAATGGGCACAAGACCCCTATCTTTTCAAGCCACGGTTCAGTATGACGGCACTCTGGGAAATTGGAGCAGCCGATAAATTTACCGTATCGACCGTGACGAATCACCAGTGGGTGGCCACTCTCCGGGCACATTCGACCAATTGGCTCTGGCTCGAGCTTCATCTCAGGCATGAGCTCTCGCGCCCGCTCGAGCTGCACCGCAAACGGCTCGTAAAATTCGCGCACCACGTCTACCCATTCGCGGTCGCCCTCTGCCACTTCATCCAATTCCTCTTCCATGCGAGCGGTAAAACCTAAGTCCACAATATTGGGAAAGTGGTCGACCAACAGGTCGTTGACCGTCATTCCGATTTCTGTGGGGATCATACGCCTTTGTTCACGCTCCACATATCCTCGCCGTTGGAGGGTGCTCAGGATCGGGGCATACGTCGAAGGCCTTCCGATTCCATTCTCCTCAAGAGCTTTTATCAAACTGGCGTCACTGTAGCGGGGCGGTGGCTGTGTAAAGTGCTGCTCTGGGTAGAGCTCTAATAACTCAAGCGGATCATTCTTCACCAATGCGGGAAGTCGATCCAAGCTGACAGAGCTCTGAGGATCCTTGGATTTCTGATCCGCCATGACCGCGAGGAAACCTTTAAATTTAAGGGCCGATGCATTGACTCTGAAGCGGTACTCATGGGCTTCCGAGATCCCAATCGCTTCAATTGACAGCGTGTCGTATTCGGCCGGCTTCATTTGAGAAGCAAGGAATCGACGCCAAACCAGCTGATAAAGCTTGAACTGATCGTTGGATAGGAAATCCTTAATTGACTCGGGCGTTCGGCTGACGGATGTTGGCCGAACGGCCTCGTGCGCCTCCTGTGCCCTACGCGATCGGGTCTTATAAATTGGCGCCTCATCCGGCAGGTGCTCCTTGCCGAACTGATTGCGAATGACCTTCCGCGCTTCGTTTTGCGCCGACTTCGCCACCTGTGTCGAATCGGTTCGCATGTATGTAATCAGCCCGGTTGGCTCGTGACTGTTGAGATCAATTCCCTCGTATAGTTGCTGCGCGATTGCCATCGTCTTGCGCGCAGAATACCGCAGCCTGCGGGATGCAGATTGCTGCAGGCTACTTGTTGTGAAAGGTGCCTGTGGATGGCGCATTCGGGTGCCGGGTTTGACAACGCCCACTTTAAACTTGGACCGTCGCAGATCTGACAGCAACTCTTCGGCGACCACTTCTGACGGAATTACAGGATCTTCACCGTCCAGCTTTCGCAGACCTGCCCGGAACTCAGGCGGCTTCTCATCGTTCAGGAAGTCGCCATCGAGACTCCAGTACTCCACCGGTTCGAAGTCCTCGATCTCCCGCTCGCGATCGACGACTAGCCTCAAGGCCACGGATTGCACTCGGCCCGCGGACAATCGGCTGCGAACCTTGGTCCACAAGAGTGGGCTGATGTTGTAGCCAACAAGCCGATCCAGGATGCGACGAGCCTGCTGAGCGTCAACCAGGTCTGAGTCAATGCTGCGAGGATGCTGAAAGGCCTCCTCGATTGCTTCCTTTGTTATTTCGTGAAATACGACCCGCCGGGCCTGCTCGTCATCGATCTCTGCCGCCTCCAGCAAATGCCAGGCTATCGCTTCCCCTTCCCGATCGGGATCGGTCGCTAGATAAACCTCTTCCGCTTTGGCGACCGCCTTCTTTAGCTCTTTGACGACCTCCCGTTTTTCATTGGGCACCCGATATTTGGGGGTGAAGCCATTTTCAACATCGACTGAGATTTGAGACCGAAGCAGGTCCCGCACATGGCCAACGGAGGCCTTTACCGTGTATTCCTTACCGAGGAAACGACCGACGGTGCGCGCCTTCGCTGGCGATTCAACGATCACCATCTTGCCTTTGCGCCGACTCTTCGCCTTCTTGACTCGTGATTTGACTTCCGGGGGCTCGAGGCCCTCATGAGCCTCCGTGCGACCCATTCGATACAACTTCGAGCCGCAAACCGGGCACGTTCCGCGAGTAGCAGGAGAGCCGGTGGAGGTAAACGTTGCCTCCGGGTTCTCCATCGGGCGCTTTACCTTGCATTTAAGGCAATAGGTCTCTATGTCAGGCATAATTCTCCAGGCCGCTTTCAGATAGCCCGGCAACCAGACTCCTTACCTCTTCCGCTCGTTTGCGATCGCAAACCAACAAAACATCCTCCGTATCAACAATCACAATATCCTTAAGCCCCAGGGTCGCGACCAATCGGTGCAGACCAGGTTCCTGATAAATCACTACTCGTTCGGTATCGGAAAGCAGAATGTCGGTGGCCCTTACGGTATTCCCGTTCGGATCCGAATCCATCAGGTCTTCGAGCCGATCCCAACCGCCTACATCCCACCACCCGAGGTTGTCCGCTGGGATCACCACCACGTTCTCGGCCCCTTCCATAACGCCGTAGTCAATCGTTTCGCTTTCCAGGCCTTCCCAAACCCGCGCAATCACCGAGCTCTCCTCAGGGGTTCCGAGCGAGCGCTCGATTTCTTGGAGCGCGGCGTATAGTTGAGGCATCAATCGCTCAATCTCTTGCAGTATTCGCTCAGCGGTCCAGACGAACATGCCCGAGTTCCAGGAATACTCCCCGCTCTCAACAAATTCCGACGCAGTTGAGTAATTGGGCTTTTCCCTGAACTGCTGAACGGACCGAATGTCGAAGCCCTTTTCGGTCGCCAGTTTCTTGCCCAAATGGATGTATCCATAGCCAGTAGACGGCGATGAGGGGTCAATTCCCAATGTCACGAGTTCGCCTTTTAGGGCGCGTGCCTCGGCAGCCGCCAGTAATTCCCGAAACCGCTCTACGTTCTGAATGATGTGATCCGCCGTTAAGCACGCCATCACCGCGCCAGGCGTCCGCTGGTTTAGCACGGTTGCCGCGTAGCCAATTACCGAAGCCGTCCCCTTCGGCATTGGCTCGTTTAGAAAATTGTCCGCAGTCAATGACGGAATTTGAGGCCGGAGAATTCCGGCCATGGAATCAACCGACACGACGAGGATTCGCTCTGTCGGTATTGCAGGCGTTAGTCGGTCGACCGCCATCTGAAAAAGCGTTCGATCGCCCAAGATCGCCAGGCTTTGCTTGGGGCGATTTGCTCGCGAAAGCGGCCACAGGCGTGTCCCGCCTCCGCCCGCCATGATCACCGCGGTAGTGTTTTCGAGTGTCATCCTAGCCTGTATTCTGCGCGTGGCTCACGCGCGCGTATGTAGTGCATTCCGCCCACCTGGCGTGCCTGTCCACGGATTTCGAGGATTGATAGACAAGCCGTCAATTCTGCAATGGGTAGCTCACAGCGAGCCCGCAATTCGTCGATGTGAATCGGTTCGGATCCCAAGCTACTCAACACCAGTCTCTCGGTTTTATCTTCTGGAAGAGCGGCGGGCGCTGCTTTGGCAATGACATCCAGGTTCAGCACCTCTAATACATCATCTACCGAAGTCGCGGGAAATGCCCCTTCGCTGATAAGCCGGTTGGTCCCTTTGCTGCCGCGGTCATAGATGCGGCCCGGTACTCCGAATACATCTCGGCCCTGCTCAGCTGCGAAATTGGAAGTGATGAGTGCTCCGCTCCGTTCTCCGGCTTGCACAACGATCACCGCAAGCGACAGGCCCGAAATAATGCGGTTCCGCGGCGGGAAATTGCCCCCCTCTGGTCGCGTTCCGAGTGGGTAGTCACTAACTACTGCTCCTGCCTCCGAAATCAACTTGGCCAGCTTCCGGTGCTCTGGAGGGTAAATGTGATCCAGTCCAGACCCAAGTACAGCGATCGTCCGCCCACCTGCCTCCAGCGCCGCCTCGTGCGCTACGCCATCAATGCCTCGCGCCATACCCGATACGACCGTTACGCCATTGGCCGCCAATCCTGAAGCCAGGTCACGCGCCACGGCTTTGCCGTAAGGGGTCGCTCGGCGAGTGCCAACGATTGCTGCCGCTACCCGATCCTGTGGCAAGAAATTGCCCCAAACGTAGAGCACTATCGGTGGAGAATGGATTTCTGCCAGGTCCTCTGGATACCCAGAATCTTCCAACGACAGCAATTGGTAGCCCAATCCGTGCAATCGCGCCAGTTCCGCGTCGAGGTCCATTCCATCACGTGCACGCACGAACTTATCGACGGTCTTTCGACTCAAGCCTGTTGCTCGCAGCTTGGCCGGCGATGCGTTCCACGCGGATTCGACGTCGCCAAAGACTTCCAATAGCGCGCTGAGACGAGCGGGGCCTATCCCGGGCGCCCTGTTGAACCCCAACCAGTACTTTTGTTGATTTGAAATAATGATGAGCCCCCCGAAAGCCGGCCGAGCATACCATAGCAATTTTCAGAGTGTCAAGCCGGGGCTAATTGGGAAGAGCTTGGAAACTTTAAGCGTTTGCGCTTGAACCTGAGGCGGGTAACTGGGGAAATTGTGGCGGGGATGACGGGATTCGAACCCGCGATCTCTGCCTTGACAGGGCAGCGTGTTAGGCCGCTACACCACACCCCCGAGCGCCGGAAAGTCTACCATAACATAGATCTACGGAGCCGCAGTGGCACGTGCGAAGCCGTCGATCGCCCGATCGATTGCGGCATCATCGATCCAGTAATGCACCACCAGCCGCATTCGATACCCGTGTCGCGCGGTCAGCTTGACGCCGTCTCTCTCCAGTTCTTCGATCAGGATATGGGTTGTGATTCCTGCCTCAGGGTCCAGGTAAATATAAACCAGGTTCGTAGGGGGAGGATCTTGCTCGACGGAGATTGCAGGTAGTGCCTGCAACCCCTCCGCAAGTCGACGCGCTCGATCATGGTCCTCCGATAGCCGATCGACCATGCTTTCAAGGGCCACGATGCCGGCCGCGGCCAAGATCCCCGCTTGCCGCATCCCGCCCCCGAGCTGTTTTCGCGCTCGCCGGGCCCGTCGGATGAAATCCTCCGTCCCACAGAGCAACGATCCAACCGGTGCACACAAGCCCTTTGAGAGGCAGAAGGTAACCGAATCGGCCGGCTCGGCGAGGGCCGAGGCAGGAATTCCAAGCGCCGCAGCTGCATTGAAGATCCGCGCTCCGTCCAGATGAAGCTTCAGCCCGTTCTCCTTGCTGATTGCTGAGACGGAGTTCATATATTCAGGGGACAGGACCATTCCCCCAGTCCCGTTATGCGTGTTTTCGAGCAAGATCATTCGACTGATCGGATAGTGATCATCATCGGCGCGGATTGCAGCCTGAATGTCTTCCGGTCGTAGGGTTCCATCGACTTGATTGGGGACTGATCGAGGGTGTACTCCCCCAAGCGCTGAGACGCCCCCAGCCTCATAGATATAGGTGTGCGACATATCTCCAAGGATGATCTCATCGCCACGCTGACAGTGGCTAAGCACGGCTGCCAGATTTCCCATGGTACCCGATGCGACAAACACGGCCGCTGGTTTTCCCATTCGTTCTGCGGCCAACGACTCTAATCGGAGCACGGTGGGATCGTCTCCAAAAACGTCGTCACCCACTTCCGCCTGGGCCATCGCCTGTCGCATCTCAGGCGTAGGGTGTGTAACCGTGTCCGATCGCAGATCAATCCAATCCATGGTTAGATTTCCCCTCCGATGTTCGCTCCGCAGCCCTTATGTCGCTCCTAACTTCAACTACTTATCGGCTATGCGCAGTGCATGAGGCGCGCGCCATTTATTTACGGGTTGCCTGCCGAATCGCATGCTTAAGGTCATCCGGGACAGGAGCCTCGAATTCCGCATGACCAGGTAGCTTCATTTTCCAGGCATGGAGCATCTGTCGCTCAACTTTCAGGCTCGGGTTTCGCTTGCCGTAGACCCTATCCCCTACCACCGGGCATTCTAGGAACTGCAAGTGAATGCGAGCCTGGTGTGTTCTTCCTGTGATCGGGTGCAGCTCTAGAAGTGTGTGGCGCTTGAAGCGTTCCCTGATCCTAAATTCAGTTACCGCTTGCCGTCCGCCTTCTTGAACTGCGAAACGCTGCCGATGCCTGGGATCACGTGCGATAGGTGCCTCTACGCGTCCCTTGTCGCTCGGTGGAGCGCCGTCAACCAGGGCCAAGTAAGTCTTTTCGATCACCCGCGACTTGAATTGCTGTTGCATGAGCCTGAAAGACTCTCCTTTCTTAGCAAAGATTATCAGCCCCGAAGTGTCCTTGTCGAGCCGGTGGACCAGTCCCTCGCGGCCGGGCTCACCAATTCCGCGAAGCTCGGGAGCATACTCGATGGCTGCTTGTGCCAGCGTTCCGCTATCGTGACCGGGGGAAGGATGCACAACGATCCCCGCGGTCTTGTTGATGACCATGTAATCCTTTGTTTCATGAAGAATATCAAGCTCCACCCGCTCAGACTCAGCGAAAGAAGACTCTGCTTCGATCTGAGAGAGCTGGATCGTGTCACCCAAATGCAGCTCGAATGCCGGCTTGGCAACAACTTTGCCGTTGACCCGAACCTGCTTGTTGCGAATCATGGCCTGGATTGAATTGCGAGATTTGTCTGCAATTCGATCCGCCAGATAAGCGTCAAGCCGGCCACCGGGTGGTTCGACCACGAAGTCGGCTGGCTCTTGCGTCATCCTTTGCTTTGCAGCTATCCGGTGGAGTGTTCGATACCGTCCGGCTCGGCCTCTTTGCTACTCCCTTGCACCTCAATAGTGGAGTGTTCGACGCCATCTGGGGTATCCGCTTCGACCTCTTTGCGACTCCTTCGCCCCTCAATAAATGAGGAGGTCAGCAGAATCACAACGCCTAGAAAAATGGCAGCATCCGCAATGTTGAATACCGGAAATCTGGCAACTGAAATGTAGTCGGTTACCTGACCGTCTTGTAGCAGCCGGTCAGCTAGGTTACCGATAGCCCCGCCTAGCTGGAGTGCAAGGGCGACTCGCAGTGAGGTTTGTGAGCTGGGGACCCGAGGGTAATAGATGATGATGGCGATTGATACCAGAACGGCAACGACCGTAAAGAAAAGGGCACCGTCCTTAAAGAACCCAAACGCGGCTCCCGTATTTGACGAGTTGATGATACGCGCATAAGGCGCCAACCACTCCCACGGCACCCACTGCTCGCGCGGAGCCAAATTGAGACGGACAAAATATTTCGACCACTGATCCAGCGCGACAACTAGCCCTGAGATCAGAACCAATCCCAGATAATCCTTGAGTAACCTCAATGCTCTATCCTCGGCCGAGGATTGTATCCCAACCCATCCCCGCTCAGTTTCCAGAACTATTCATACTCGATTTTGGAGATCGCTATCCTGAGCTCCTGTTCCTGAAAATTGAACTTGGCATTCTCGGCTCCTGCTGGCTCCTCGACTTGCCTCATCGAGAGACTGAGCGTCTCGGTTGCTATATGCGCGTGGTGTTCTTCAATTGCATTCATCAATTCGCTTGTCCCGATATATTCAACGGCAATGCGGTCGTCGACTGAGAATTCAGCTTGCTTTCGCAGCTCCTGCACTCGCCTGATGACTTCGTTGGCCAAACCCTCCTGGAGCAGGTCTTGATCAATCTCGGTCACCAGGGCCGCCACATATGCCCCCTCGGCAGCAGCCGTAAAGCCCTCCCGCGGTGAGATTTGAATTTCTACTTCAGAGGGTAAGACCTCGATCGCTTGTCCATCGATCTCCAGCTCGATGGACTCTCCGCTCAGGAGTTTTTGCGCGGCCGGATCCGCATCCAGCTGAAGCAAGGCCCCTCGAACAGCAGGAAACATAGCGCCATGCTTCTGCCCGAGCTGCTTTGGAAGGGGCTTGAGCTGGTACTCTGCCGCCTCTCGCACCGCGTCAAGAAGGCGAACTTCCTTGACGTTCAGTTCGTCCCGAATGAGGTCCGCGAACCGAGCAACTATTGTGCGTTCTGAAGCCTTTGCAACAGCAAAGGCCGCCTCGTGCAGTGGTTGGCGAAGCTTAATCTGCGCTTGATTGCGTGCGGCGTGCCCCAGCGAAACCAGCCGCTTCACGAGTGCCATCTCTACAGTAATTTTGGGATCGATGGTTGAGGGATCGATCGTGGGCCAGTCGTTGTGGTGGACGCTCGCCAGCTGCTTGGTCGAGACTAGATTTTGATAAATGCTTTCTGTTACAAACGGCACGAATGGCGCCAGTATCTTAATTAGCTCGATCAGCACCCCGTAAAGCGTCTGGTAGGCGGCCTCTTTGTCTGCATCAGTGCTATCACTGGCCCCTGCCTTCGCCCAAAACCTGCGTCGACTCCGGCGAAGATACCAGTTGGTAAGGTCATCCAGGAAGACATTGATGGACCCGGTAGCGACGTTGGGCTCGAAATTTTCCAGGGCTTCCGTTACCTGTTCGGTCGTCTCATTCAGCCTTGCTTGAATCCACTGATCGAGTTGGCTGAAGGCTGGCTTTCGGTTCGATTCCGGCCGCCAATCGTCTATTCGAGCGTACGTGACCAAAAAGCTGTAGACGTTCCAAAGGGGAAGCAGAAATTGACGCCGTATTTCATCGGCAAGGTGATAGCCGAACATCAAATCCTTCTCGGGGTGGTGGTCACAGTACAGCCACCGCATCACGTCGACGCCCATCTTGTCCGCAGCCTCGTTGAACTCGATCGAATTGCCCCACGACTTGTGCATGGCGCGACCATCTTCGGCCAATAGAGTGGCATAGGAGAAAACGTTCCGGAAAGGTGCTCGGCGCTCCAAGATTGTGCTCATGGCCAGTAAGCTGTAGAACCAGTTCCGGAATTGGCCAGGGAAGCTCTCAGTGATGAGATCAGCAGGAAACCACTCAGCCCAATATTCTCGCTCCTCCCCATAGCTCAGGGTGCTCATCCCAACCACCCCGGCATCCAGCCATGGATTTCCAACCTCAGCTATTCGGCTGACCGCCTCGCCGCAGTGGCTGCACGCGATCTGGACCTTGTCAATGTAGGGGCGGTGAGGAGTACGCCCCTCAAACTCGGCCCAGCCCTCGATCGCTCGCTCTTCCAGTTCTTCTTTACTGCCGATTACTTCAAAGTTTCCGCAGTGAGAGCACTCATAGATTGGGAGAGCCAATCCCCAATATCGTTTTTTGGAGATCATCCAATCGTGCATATTGCGCAACCAATCCAACTCCCGCTCGAAACCGAATGAGGGGTGCCATTTGGTCTCGTCGACGACCACCTCCATCATCTGATATCGTAAATTGTTGGCTTTCTCCTCGTCAGTAACTTCTTCATAGGGCTTGTCTAGCTGCTCGCCCATCGAAATAAACCACTCATCAACCAGTCTGAAAACCAATTCCTCCCCACACCGCCAACAGACCGGATAGCGATGTGTGTAGTCTTGAAGGCGGTAAGACAAATTCTTCTCAACCAGATTCTCGTAAATGGGAATGGCGGTTTCGGCCACGGGCATGCCGCTCAGCCAATCGAAACCTTCAATAAAGACCCCGGACTCATTTAGTGGCGCGATTTCAGGGAAATCATATTCCTTCCCAAGTTGATAATCCTCTGCACCGGCGCCGGGCGCGATGTGCACAATCCCCGTGCCTTCCTTTTCGCTGACATCCTTCCACAGGATTACTTGGTGCATATCAGGGGCCTTGCTTTCAATCTGCGCCGGTAGCTCGTCGAATGGCCCCGAATAACGCCAGCCCTCCATTTCCTCCCCAGTCAGTTCGGCCTCTATCTCGTACTCACCCTTGAGCATCCCTAAGGTGCCCTTGCTTAGAAAGAAATGTTCCTCGCCTTGCCGAACTCGCACGTAGGTCAGGTCCGGGCCTACTGCGGCTGCAACATTGCTTGTGAGTGTCCAGGGAGTAGTTGTCCAGACCAACAAGCTCTCTCCCGGGCGGTCTACCAGAGGAAGGCGGACCGTGATACTTGGATGCGTTAGCTCTTGATAGCCTTCGGTGACGATCTCGTGTTGGCTGAGCCCGGTCCCACAGCGTGCACACCAAGGCATTACATCTCGACCCTTGTAGATCCAGCCCCGGTCGAAGCACGTTTTGAGAACGGCCCAAATTGTGTAGTTATTAGCGTCGGAGAAGGTGTAGTACGAACCCCCCAGCTCGCGAGATCCAAGGCGCCCCACCATGCCCTCTGCAGAGCCACTCACCGAGCCACCCGGGCCTTCAACAGTCACCGTCTGAAGTGGATCCTCGCCAAGGCGCCGGCCGAGCTCTCTCAGCTGCTCGGGTTGATCCCAATCCATCCAATAGCCAAGCCGGATGCTTTGATCGGTCATTACTGCCGCATACTCCAGCACCCGTTGCTTACATAAGACTACAAATTCCGCCAAGCCAAACTTTTCGATGTCCCGCTTGGTCTTAAATCCCATATCTCGTTCGACATTGACCTCTACCCAGAGCCCCTGGCAATCAAATCCGTTCTGGTAGCGTGTGTGATGCCCCTGCATGGACTTGAAGCGGTGGAAGAGGTCCTTATAAGTCCGGCCCCACCCATGGTGTACTCCCATAGGGTTGTTTGCTGTAATTGGCCCGTCAATGAAGGACCAGCGCGGCCCATCTTTGCGAAGCTCCCTCAGCACATCGAATGTGCGATTCTCCGACCAGAACTTGAGGATCTCGTGCTCCTGTTTGACAAAATCAACTTTGCTGGGAATGGGCTGAAAAGCCGGCACTCAATCCTCCAATTCGAAGACCAATCGCTTGTTGATGCGCCCCTTGCTCTTGTAGTCAACCACCCGAATCCGCCCCACATCGCTCATATTATCCACGTGGGTGCCGCCAGGGTAGGTAGCGGAGCCTTCCAGCGTCATCCATCCATCGGAAAGCTTCGCGACGGCTGCTTCAAACTCTTGGATGTAAAGGCCCTGGTGGTAAAGCCTTTCTGTCATTCCCCTCTCCTGAGAAGAGCCTTAAGTGAAAACTCCCGCCCCAATTCTAGGGACGAGAGTAATGTGCGCTCCCGAGTTCGATTCCGACGCGGGTCAGGCCTACTCCTCCCGTTCACAGCCTATCAATTTGCGGGATTATGCCACACGGATATTGGCGGGTCAATGACCCAGCGCTCGCACGGTCTCCGAACGAGCTTGGTGAACCAGCTGAACCTCGCCGAATTGAATAATGAGTGATTGCGCCGAGGCATGAAGCTTACGTAGGGCCGCGTTCTTGACTTTCCATTCCCCCGCAAGTTGCTTCAGCACCAGCCGACTATCTCCCCGGATTTCCAATCCAACTTCGTCCGGATTCGCTTCAATGGATGATAGCTCGGCGAGCAGCGATTCCAGGCCTTCAATCAACGCCATGTATTCGGCTTGGTTGTTCGTGCCGTATCCGAAGCGCCGGCGATTTGGCCGTGAGAGCGGCCCATCTGCGATCTTCCATCGGAACGACCCATAGCAATCTCCGGGGTTCCCCACACTACCGCCATCAAATATGAGCGTGCATGAGAGAAGGCCTTTACTCCCCGCCATACCATTCCTGATACAGCGCGATTAGATTCCGTTTGTGCAGGTCCTCTGCAAGGCCGTTCAGGAGAATTCGGCTCTTGCCGCAATCTTCAATCCCTACGGTATCCAGATAGCCCATCGGGTCTTTCCTGCGCCGTGCTGCCCGCACGTGTCGCCGGATAGCCGACAGGTAGGAGAGATTAGCCCGCACAGTCGTGCCGACTTCGCCTCTCAGAACCGACTCTCCATGGCCCTGCACAAGATTCTCGAGCTTCATTCGCGGAATGGATTTCATGCTGGCGACCATCAGATCATAGTCGCCATCGGCGATGTACGGAACTGGCATCATGATATCCCCAGAGAATAGCACCCGATCCTCTACAACCAGCACACCAATCCCGTCTGCACTGTGACCTGGCAACGGAAAAAGCTGTAGGGTTCGCTTTCCAACACGCACGGTCGCGCTGCCCCCATCGAATGTAACATTTGGAAGGCGAATGCCTACCTCGCGCAGCTCCAAATTTGATTCCTGAGAAACTTCCAGCGCCTCGCGCCCCTTCGTATCTAAAAAGTGGCGGCAGAGGGCATGGGAAATGATGGTGGCGCTTGGGAAGAAGCTGTTTCCGAGTGTGTGGTCCGTGTGGTAATGAGTGTTGATGATATACCGAACCGGCCGACCCAGACGCTCTTCGGTAAAACGCATGATATCCCGAACTTCGTCGGGGTAGGCAAGCGTATCAATTAGCACCGTGTATTCGGGCCCAACGACCGCACCAGAATTGACCTGTGCGTAGATTTCGCTGGTGAATACGTAGACGTTATCAGAGACTCGTTCGCGGATCATAGAGCGGCGGAAGAATAACATAACTGCAGGATAGCGGTCAAATCTGCTTCACATAAGCGCGGGTTTTGGTGACAATGGGGCCGGATCCCGCTCAGGGCTCCGAATGTCCGAGGGTCAATCCGGATTCACACGAGCGAGAGCTACTGGAATAATCCGGAGTAGGACCCGCAATGCCCTAGCGTCGATCCGGATTCACACGAGGGCGAGATGCTGGAATAATCCGGTCTGGGATCCGGAGTAGGACCCCCTAGGTTTTAGGGGTACGGCGGAGTGTCGGATCTCGTGAGGGAAGCCACGTCTTCCTCCATGATGAACCCTCTGCGACCGTTAAATTCAACGAAGTTGGTCTGACCAGGCTTTAGATACAAGAAGGATATGTAGGAACGCCCCGCAAAATCAATCTTGATCTGGTAGGCACCCTCCGGGAGGTCTCCAATCACAAAGTTTTCCTGATAGTAATCGTCGGGCTGAATCGTCCCCAGCACATAGGTCCAGACGTCCCAAATCTGTTCGGTTTCCATGGATTTGATCTGAACCAGGCGCTCCGTTAGGGGGCGTCCCCAAGTGTCCTGAACGAGACCGGCCAGCACACCCCACCCTTCCGCGGGAACCATCCAGAGCTCTGGGTTCCGAGAGGCGAAGTAGCGGTTCTCTTCTGCCCGGATTTCAAAATGAAGGTGGGGGCCGCTAGCATGCCCTGTATCGCCTACCGTCCCGATCTTTTCGCCTGCGAACACGCGCTGGCCCAGCCACACGTTCGTGGATTCCATATGAGCATATGCACTGTACAAAATTTGGCCTTCGTACCCGAAGTCATGGCGGATCGCAACCGCCAGCCCGTAAGGATCAGATAGATCCTGAACTCCCCCGTAAAGGCCATACCCGACCCAAATCACTTCTCCATTGCCGGCCGCCACAATCGGAGTGCTTCGGTCGGCAACCAAATCAACTCCGGTATGGGTGCTTTCCTCCCCGAAGGCAGTAGAGCCGTATCGGTATCGTGGATTCGGCCAATTGACATCTCCGGATGGAATCGGCCGGGTAAAGTAAAAGTGGTCTGTCGGCCGTATGGCTAGCGGGATTTGGTAGGGCGGCGGCCGCCAAGCCGAAACCGGATTCAGCACATTTTCCGGAAGTATGACCTCCGCGCGAGGAGACTCGGGCTCAGGGTCAGGGTAAGCTGCCGACGGGTCTGCTGGAGCCAGCGCATCCTGAATTTGCTGCGTCGGAGTCGTTTGTTGGACAGGTTCCACTGGAGAGTGGATCTGAGCTGTCTTCACGACTGATTGCGAGGAACATGCAGCCAGCAGTAATCCGAGAACAGGAAGGCTACGCTTGAGGCTCATGCTAAGGGGTGGGCGTCAGTTCAAGTGTGGGTGTCGGTGTCCTCCAACGCCACCACCATGGCGTGGGGGTGGGCCGAGGTGTGTTTGTTGGAGTGGTTGTGGGAGTCTGATACGGAGTTGGGGTGGCGATCGCTGAGGCAGGATAAAGCTCTCGCATCGCGCTAACCCAATCCAGGCCATCCCGCAAGGCAAATTGGTCGAACCGTGCTCCAGGATAGAAGCTTCTCCAATTAGGCAAAGCTGGAACGCGCTCGAATCCATAGTCTGCTGCGATTGCCGTAAGATCGACGTAGTAGCCCCCCGGGATATTTGGTTTCGGGCCGCCGCCTGCGTCGTATGCAATTGGATCACCAATATAGCGACTGGTGAAATCCCAAGGCGCTCTCTTCAAAGGTTCCCCAAGGCTGCCATTCTGCACACTCGCCCGGACGTATACCCGCCAAAATGCCTCCAGGCCAAATTCCTCAAGGACCACCTCGACCCATCCAGCTTGAACCGCAGCCTGGCTGATCGAGAAAGCCCGACCTGTATAGAGCCAGTCGTTGTAAGCGTAACCAGGCGGCAGAGGTTCGTTGATACCCACGAAAGCGCGTTGTAGATTCGATAGGAAGTCCCAACCAGCCTCTTCCAGAATACGTTGGCGAAGAGCATCGAACGCTTCGTCTGCGGCGTCGGAAACCCGCAGCCCTGGGGGAGTGACCCCCGCCAGCGGTACGAGTCCGATGCGATCACCGATTGTTCGCGGCTCGTCCTGAAATGGTTCGAAAAGCGGTTCTGAATTCGCAGCCGGATAGGCTTCGTGCTCCAGCAGAATCTGCGGTGACCAATCCAACTCCGATATTCTTCCTGAAAGAGTTCCGCCACCTGGCGGGAGAGAGCGTTCGAGTGGATAGGTAACAATATGGGCCGTGTACGGTGTTTTCAATATTCCCGATATTGCCTTCCCATTCCCGGACCAGACAGGATCGGAGCCCTGGCCTACCCACTGGGGGGTGGAAATCCCGGCATCTGTTTGCATCCGCTGGATGCCGTAGATTCCGTCGATCTGCACCGAAAAGGCGATCTGGGTGCCGTCAGAATTGTAGGCGGGATCTAATTCGTCGATGTGCGGGGTGTTCGTGAGATTAGAGAAGCGATCTGTCGGTTTGTCCAAGTCAGCAAGGTAGATGTCGGGCGAGCCATCACGATCGGAGACAAAGGCAATGCGGCGTCCGCCTGGATCCCAGGCCGGTGCGGTGTCTGAACCCGGATCATTGGTTAGTTGGATTGGGGACTGAGTCCCGTCGAGCGGAAGTATCCAGATATTGAAGTCATCGCCATAGTAGGCCTCGTAAACTACCCACAATCCATCCGGCGACCAGGTGGGTTTGCCCTCATATCCAGGGGTGTCGGTGATCTGACGCACAGAACCCGTTTTCAGCTCCATGAGATAGAGATCCCAATTTCCAGCCTTTCTTGAGGCGAATACCATCTTGTCCATGCCAGGGCTCACCACAGGATTGCGATCATCCCAATCGCCCGCTGTCAACTGATAAGCATTCGGTTCGCCAAGCACATGCGCCCAAATATGGCTGCGGCCATCGACCCTTGCGGCGACAACAAAGGCTTCTCGCTCGAAAGCTTCGCTTATTCTTGCTGCGGGAGTTGAGGCTGACGGTGCCGGCTGTCGCTGGATGCTCACAAGAGGAGCCACCTCCTGGGAGGATGTGATGGGTGCGCTTTCAGCTGTCAGGCCTGCCCAACCTAATACTGCGATGAGCAATACAATGCCCACCGCAAACGTAATTCCTACGCTGCGCGCAAATCGGCCTTTCAAGATACGACTTCCCTGCGGCTCCGTCGAGGCCGCGGGATTATACACTTCGATGCAAGGGTGATGCCACAGGGGCAAAAACTCATAAAGCGGTCCTGAACGGGCACAAACTCGAAGGGCGGTGCCACAAGGGCACAAACTCGAAGGGCGGTGCCACAAGGGCACAAACTCGAAGGGCGGTGCCACGAAACCTAAAGGGCCGCCCTTGCGGGGCAGCCCCTTTGTGACAGGTTTTTGGCGGACGATCGTTCATGTCCGCCTTTCTAAAGGAGAGAACTACCAGCGATCCGCAGCGGCCGCGGCAGGTAGCTGGAATGAATCGGCGAAGTCTTCTTCACCTCCGCCCTGCGCACGGTAGGCATTTACGAGCGATTCTGGAGTCAGGTAATGAGTAGCAAAGTACTCAGCCGAATCCTTCAGCTCCGACATCAGCAGATCGGGCATGCCGAGGTCTCTTCCATGCTTACTCGTTATCATTGCGCAGAGTGTCTCCCTCGCCAAAGCAAAGCGCCGTTCGTCTGGATCGAGATCCACCCGAACAAAGATGCTTCCGCGCCGGCCTGGAGGACGAGCAAAAGTAGCGTCCCACAGGTTCGAGTACATATCCACCACTCCAAAGTCTTCTTGGTAGGCGGCGGGAGGATGATTGAGCACATCCTCCACCGGAACGGGCGGCTCTGTCACCCCACTGAAGTCCTGCAGGGCGCGTGCCACGTTCCTCAAGAACCAGTGGCGCTCTTCTCGCGAGACAGGGATCATGCAACCTGCTCCTGGTCAGCTTGCGACCGCTCGTCTGGGTAGAGACCTTCCGCGGGCGATGGGAGTTCGATGCGAGGCGCCGTCATTTCGGCAGCCTTCACGAAGCGGTACGAAATTACCGCGAATTCCGCCCACGAATCGGATTCAATTCCCTCAAGCTGCGCTCGAAGGTCGGGAGTGAACTCGAGTTCGTCGAGAACGTCCCCAATTTGCCCCGAGCGGAAGGACCGGACTATGGTTGGATCGACTATGGATCGTGCTACTAGCTGGTTCAGCGCTTGCATGGACATTATGTTCTCTCCTGTCATTATCTTGCCGCTTGATAGTCTTGCAAATTCGATTGCTTCGTATTTTCCGATCTTACCGGAACGCGAAATCGGGCAGCTAGAACCATCCGGCTCGCTGCCCAATATGGATCTTAACTATCGACTGTTATTGATGCGCTTCTGGTCTAGATAAATCCGCCGTCACTACCGCGCATGGCAACCCCTTTACTCTCGATTTCCACTCTGGTAGAAATCTACTCGAAAGCTCTCATCGGGTTCTCAACCCGAATCCATACGCCTGCACAAGTCTACTAGTACTCAGGTCATATAGTCTACTCTATTATTATTTTGCACAGAACAATGAATTTGAGAACTCACGATTCGGAACTAGCTTATCAGACGATCGTACAATTCTCGCACGTCTTCTGGCGGGTCCAGCCCAAGTTCCTCGGCCAGCGCACGAACATACTCTTGATAGTGAGCCACGATTTCGCTCCGCCGACCCAGGCTTCCTAAAGCTTCCAAATAATACCGGTTCGTGTCATCGCGGAGTGGATCGAGGCTTAACGCCTCTCGGAGCCATGATACTGCTTCCGAGGCTTGACCCCGGACAAGAGCCTCTTCAGAATAGCTGGCCAGCAAATCCAGGTATCGGAGTTCCAGCGCCCGCCGCCGCTCATCCACCCACTCCGAATCGAATTCTGGAAGAAATTGACCGCCATAAAGGTTCACGGCCTCGGTCAAGGCAAACATCGATCTTGGATCGCCCGGTGGCAACCCATCCGCCACGGCTGCGGCTTGTTCGAACCTGGCGACATCGTATTGCACGGAAAGTTCTGGGTCTACCCGATAAAGCGTTCCGTCAAACTGGATGCTTTCCTTACCTAGCTCATGACGAATGCTGTAAATTGCGGTGTGGAGGCTGGAGACTCGACGCCCTGGCGAATACTCCGGCCAAAAAGTCTCCATAAGTTGGTCGCGCGAAACGCGTCCATGATCCAGGAGGTAGTAGAGAATTTCAGTAGTCAGAGGCTTGATGTCTTCTACCTCTGCCCCATTGACCAGCACACGCAAGACCCCTAGCGCTTCGAACGCTAGGCTGAGCTCGATAGCTTCCTCCTCCGGCCCGCTCTCGTATTTTCGCTCAAGAGCTGTAAGTGTTTCGACGCGATTTTTAATTAGCATTAGGGTCGGGTCCGATTTGAAATGGTCAAGGGTAAACTCTACAAAGTCCTCGTCGAATCTCAATTCGGCAGCGATTACTTGTTCTGTGCCAAATTTGCCCGCCAGGGTGAGCGCTTCTACGAAGGTTTGAATACTTCGACCCTCATTTTTCAATCCAAATGCCGCGCGAGCAAGGAAATAGTAGACCAGCGTTAGTTCCTCGGCCTCGAGATTCTGTGCGCCCTTTCTGATCAAAGTTCGCAAGTTCTTAATGGCTTGCGCTGGCGCTGCCTGCATTTCAAGTGCCGATTTCTGTATCCGAACGCTGATGGGCACTTTCTTGCTGTCGTCGACTACGATTGCCCGTTTGAGCCACTCATGTGCCACTCCCGCGCCTCCACGCCGTCTGTGAAGCACGCTGGCTTGCACACAGCCATAACGGATCCATTGAACATCATCCAGCTCGAGAAGAATATCCAAAGCTTCACGATAGAGCTCTGCCGCCTGAAGAGTAAGCCCGATGTCGCTAAACACATCTGCCTGTCTGAGCAATGCAATGGCCTCTCGAAGCGGGCTGGCAGAAAGTCGTGAATATTTCAGGGCTTCGCGACTGTATCGAAGTGCAGATTCAAAATCACCTATTTGGTGGGCGCCTCTTGCGCGATTGCCATAGGCCACTGCGATGGGCAGTGGAGCGCCGACCTGGCGTGCGAGCTCTAGGACCTGTGCACGTGTGACGTTCGCCTGCTGCAAGTTCCCCTGGGCTTCCTGATACATTGATAAATCGACCATGGCCCCGGCGCGCTGGTAATCCGCCTCTTGACCCACAAAACAATCGACCGCTTCTGCTGCCAGCTTCTCTGCCGTGGCGGGGTCCGTATGGCCATTAAATACGGCAAGCGCCTTGATGCGGAGCCCCATTCCGATTTTTCGACGATTTTTCCTCTTTGCGTAAATTCGCCCGATACGATCGGCTGATCGAATCGCATCGTCATAGTTTCCTCTTCTATACGAGATATAGCCTTTTACGATCTCAGCGCTCGCCTTGATATCCTTGCTGGATTTCGGAGTGATCAATTCGTTTGCACTGGCCAACAATGCTTCCGCCTCGTCCAGATCACCGCGATTAAACCTCGACATGGAGAGAGATAAGAGCACGTTCGGGATTGTCGCGGGCCCTTGGCGAAGGGCTTCTGCCCACCTCTCCAGGGTTTGAACCCGCCCTTGCTCGAACATCTCCTCCGCCTGGCGCTCTGCAAGTTT
>JAZGCZ010000034.1:0-10356 GCA_036477195.1 Anaerolineales bacterium
ATTCATGGAATCGCCTCCAACTCTGGACGGCGATTTGAGCGATTGGAGCTCGTCGACTTTCAACGCCAATAAGATCGTCTTCGGCGCCAGCAATTGGACCGGCGCAACCGATGCGTCAGGCGTCTACTACATTGGGTGGACGAACGAAGCCTTATATATTGCCGTGAGGGTCACCGACGACACATTTGTACAGGTTTCGAGCGGAAGCCTGCTCTACAAGGGCGACGCAGTCGAGCTCCAGATGGACACCAACCTAAAGGGCGACTTCTTCTCAAACATTCTTTCAAGCGACGACTACCAAATCGGTTTGTCACCTGGCAATTTCAGTAGCCTTGGGAAGGAATCCTGGCGCTGGTACCCCATATCAACTCGCGGCCCGCTTTCGGTCATCACTATCCATGCAGTTTCCAGAACGAACGGCTACGACCTGGAGGCCAAGATTCCGTGGGCGGTATTTGGCGTGACCCCGAGTGAAGGCGCTCGCTACGGCTTTACGCTCTCAGTCTCGGATAACGACCTGAAGGGGGCGCCGGTTCAGCAATCGATGGTTTCCAGCGTTAGCTCTCGCACGCTCACTAATCCAACCACCTGGGGTACGCTAATCCTCGGACAGTAGCACTTACAATTACTTGAACCCAAATGGGGCTGCCCAATTAGGCAGCCCCGATTTATTTCCCCACTTGTTGGCCCCGCTCAATTCATGGCTCTTCAAAAGAGTAGAGGCCGTCTCATGGTGCTTTTGAGACAGCCCCTTTCTTATTTGCTCGATACACTTCTTCAATCGATGGGTTTGGGGACCGTGGGTTCCAGGATCGTCTGGCGAATAAAAGAGTGTAAGGGACTGCTTCTGCGCTTCACCATCATGACTGTAACGTTCGCGTCGCGCGCGACTCGTTGGGCAAGCGTACCAACCATGAAATTCCGGAAGATCGGCTCCTCCGAGGCGCCGATTACGATCAGATCGTAGCCTTCGGCGGCCTCCAGAATGGCGGTAGCCCGCTCATCGCTCCGCACCATTCTGGTCTCGATGTGATCGTACTCCACGCCCTCTTGGCTGGCGTCCACTGCCCGCTGACCCAGAATTTCTGCACGGTGGTTAGATCCTAGCGGCAGCACGTGCAGGATCGTCAGGGCGACTTCCTCAAGACTCTCGGCACTTGCCATGCTCGCCGCCAACTTCACGGCTATTCTGCTGTTCAACCCGCCGGTAACCGGTACCAGTATCTTCTTTAGCGGTCTCCAGGGCCGATAGCGAACGACCACCACATCTGTGGGCGGATTGTCGACGATGGGATCGATGACGGAGCCAAACAAATTCCCGGAGGAATTTGTGTATCCCGGCCAGCCAAGCACCATTAGGTCTGAGGCATTTTCGACTGCTGTCAGCCTTACCGCTTCCGCTACTTTTCGGCCAAGCCGGATGATCGTGTGGACTGGAACCTCACGCTCCTTAGCCCATGAAATCGCTTCATCCAACAGCGGACGGGACTCTTTGAGGAAAATGCGCCCGTCACTCAGCGAGAGCTGACGCGGCACTTGCACCACGTGCAAGGCGAGCACTTCTCCTTCCTGATCCGACGCAATGATGGCACCGATCCGCCCAAGGATCTCTGCCTGCAATGACGAGCCGATCGGAACCAACACGGAGTAGTCGTTACTAACCAGTACTTCCTCGTGCAAGATCTCCTTTGGCTTTTCCATCGCTTCAATGCGAGAGAAATAAGCGAAATAGGCCAAGGCTCCAATGACCGTCCAGCCGATCACGAAATACCACGCGACGGCGCTGAATCGGAACAAACTGAGAGCCAGCAGCGCGTTGGTTGCGATTGCCACGAGGGGGAGAAACGGAAACAACGGGACCTTGAAGCCGCGATCCAGCTCCGGTCTGCTCCGCCGTAGGAACAGCACCGCTAAATTGACTTGCATGAAGAGCAGCAGGAACATGATGCTGGCAGCAGCCGCAATGTCCGCGATGGGCAGGGTCCAGGCCATCGTGATCATCAGGATTCCGGTAAACACCACTGCCCAATACGGCGTGAGACGGACCGGGTGCACTTTGGCAAATAAGCTGGGAAGGTTGTTCTCACGCCCCATGGCGAAGGAGACACGCGAGGAGGCGTAGGTCGTAGCGTTCAGCGCGGAAGTGGTCGAAGCCAAGCCACTCACGAGCAGCACCAGCGCGCCAATTCCGAACGGAAAGACCTGGCTGGCTACTTCGATAATCGCTAGTTCACCTTGCTCTCCGAGATAGGCTGAGACCGTGAGGCCCGCGGGTGCCGTCGTGGCAGCTATGGCTACGAACGCCACCAGAATGTAGATCACAACGGCAACTGCGATCGAGACGAAGATTGCGATGGGTATATTTCGCTTGGGATTGATCACCTCTTCGCCGGACTGGGCGATAATCTCGTATCCCTCAAAGGCAATAAACGTGAGCCCCATGGCCGACAAGACACCGATCACCCCATGCGAGAAGAAATCGGTCGTTAGCTCTGATTGGCTAAGATCCGTGCCCGAGATCGCCGCCAATCCAAAAGCGACCAGCACACCAAGGATGGTAATTTTTGTGAGGGTCAGGATGTTTCCAACCGTAGCAGTCTCAGATGCCCCCAAGGAGTTGACGATAATGAAGGCAATGATTATGAGGGTCATGAAGGCTAGCGAAAGCTGGTCAACCGTCAATCCGAAACTTTGAAAGCCGGTAAGGTTGATCAGCTCGGCAGCAAATCTGCCGAATGCAAGTCCGTAAAGACTGCCAGCCACTGCTTGCGCAAACCAGCTCATCCAGCCTGCCAGGAAGCCAGCGGTTCCCCCCATAGCTTCTTTAATGAAGATATATCCCCCGCCTGCGGCTGGGAGAACCGACCCCAATTCCGCGTAGGACATGGCAGTCAGGGACGTGACCAGGCCGTTCAGTAGGAACACAAGAATTACCGCTGCTCCTGCTTGACCCGCAGCGATGCCCGTGAGAACGAATATGCCGGCGCCGATCATTCCGCCGATGCCGATCATGGTCACGGTGAAGAGATTCAGCTCTCTGCTGAGGGTTACTTCGCCAGAATCTGTGGTCGTTTGGGCGCTCATTCGCAGACAAAAAGAAGGGCCGAGTAGTGTACCCGGCCCCAATGGTTCGTCAAATTTAGATCAGAATAAAACCGAGGCCAATTCCTCCCGGTATTTCCGGGTTGTGGGGTCTTGGTCTCCGAGCAGTTCAAACAATGCAAGCATGACCTGTTTGACCATTCCTCTTCGATAGTTCTTGTCCTCCCGCAGAACGCTTAGGAACCCATCCATGGCGGCTTCAAGGTTGCCTCGTTCAATAAGCCTGGCGGATTGGTGGAGGCTGGCTTCTATCGGGTCATCCTCTGATCCGGCCTCCTGCTGACTCGTCTCCACGAGTAGCTCGGCGAGTGGCTTATAGGTCTCGGCCTTTGCCCAGGCTGTACCAGCCGGAAAATGCTCCAAGATTTCGAGTGCCTCGCTGCCCTGGCCCCGCATCAACAGGCTCTCCACAAGGCCAAGTGCGGCATCGGCATTATCTTCGTTCTTATCAAAAACATCTCGGAACGCCGTTTCGGCCTGTTGATAATGTCGAGTGCCGAGCAAACTCAAGGCCTCCTCGATAGCTTGCTGAGTTTCACTTGGAGCCAACTGCTCGATGAAGCGTTGCACCACGGACTCTGGTTGCACTCCCACAAATTCGGCCGCGATCTCTCCATACCGAAAAGCCTTAACCGCCGGGATGCCCTGGACTCCGAAGCGAATGGAGAGCGCCGGGTTGTCGTCAACATTGATCTTTGCCAGTAGGAACGCCCCTCCAGCTTCGATTGCCTGACGCTCTAACATAGGGCTCAGCATTCGGCACGGGCCACACCACGGAGCCCAAAAATCCACAACCACTGGCACTTCATGCGACCTGAGTATGACCTCGCTCTCGAAGGTCGCTTCTTCGACATCCAGAATGTGTTCTGACAAGCTCATGATTGGCAGAGATTCTACTACACGGGGCTTCGGGGGGGAATCTTTGTGAAAGGCCCCCAGTGATTGTGGAACGAACGATCTGGCGATTTGCGGGCAAGCAATCGCGATTCGTGTTGTACCGTGTTCAGGCCATTATGTGGAACGAACTAGCTGGCGAATTGCCGGCAAGCAATCGCAATTCGTGTTGTAACTTGTTCAGGCCCTCGTGTGGAACGAACTAGCTAGCGAATTGCGGGTACGTTCGTGTTGTCCTAGTTTGAGCCTTCGTCTGGAATGCCGGGCTGCTCGATATTTGTCACGTTTCCCTGCATGTCAATCTGAACTCTAAATCCCAGCATGCCCATCCAGGCTCTGAGGTCGTCGGGGAGACCGCTCTGCAGGAGTTGGTCGAACTGTTTGTCCAGGTCCTTCAGCGAATTGTCGATAATAGCCTTCGTGAAGATGTCTTCTTGACCGATGGCTTTCATGGTCCCTTCGCTGACAATATCTTCGTTTCCGCGAATGTACTCGCCGAACTGCTCCAAGACCTGGCGATCCACCGATTCCGACTCGATATGCCGCTTGAATCCGTCGTCGTCGATGACGTAAAACGACTCTCCGCCAACGTAGGCAACCTCGACCGGATTGCCGAATTCGTCTGCGACCAACCCGGAAAATAGCGCTTGCTTAGCCATAGACTGGAAAAGGTTTTAGAAGGCGACGTTCACAGCCGTGCCGTGAGCCTTCCAGGCTTCTAATTCGTTTTTCGGGACGATAGGGTGCGTCCATCGGTAGAGCCACTTTGCGGCCTTGGGTGTCATGTTAATGCATCCGTGGCTGCGGGGTAATCCGAAGTCATTGTGCCAGTAGGTTCCGTGAAAGGAATCGCCTATCTCATCGAAATACGACACCCAGGGTACGCCGGGCAGATCATAGCCAGTCGCGCGATTTCCACTGGCCATGTGCCGCGAAGGACGCTTTCGGAAAGTCTCAAAATCGCCAACGGGGGTCAGATAGTATTCTAGGCCGAATTTCCGGCCGGTCGAAACTTTGGTTGTAAAAACCACCGTACTACCCTCGAGCATACTCACCCACTGGTTGGCCAAGTCAACTTTGATAATTTTTTCTTCGGGGGGCACATCGGGTGAAATTGGAATGAGTTCTGCGATTGGAATAGGGCGAAAGGCTGCGGCCGGCGCGTAGTAAACGTAGGTGTACTTGTCGTCCAGGATGCGATACCACTTCTGCAATTTCACATCCCGACTGACGCCAGTGATCCAATATGTTGTGCCGTAATAGAATCGATAGGCGGCTTCGGCGTTGTCACGTGGAAGCCAGTGGGCATCTACAAAAGGCACCGTGACTTCAGCCAGCACGCCCGAACGCGGCACGTCAAGAAGCGGCTCATTCGGTTCATCTCGCACAGGCTGTATTGTGGACGAGTGCGCATATCCTAAGCCCGGTATTTCGTACCAGATTCGATTATGTTCCGGAATTGGATCGCCCACCCAGGCCGCTTCAATACCGAAGAGGTCATCTCGCCAGAGGGTCTTGATCTTTTTGCTCGCCCATGAAGGTCGCGTGTAGATGTCGAGCGTAGGATCTACGACTCGTCCCATCAAGCCGCGTTCTGTTTCTACGGCTTTACTGGTCCACCGCAGCGGGATCCCCAACGCCATGAGACCGGAGCTCGTGAGGCGGAGAAAGTCGCGCCGTGAAAGCGCGTCGCTGAGTTCTATTCCTTCAGGCATTCTCTCTTCTTTGAATTTGCTGCAGAGACCAAAAACGGTCCGCGCTTGAGTAAAATTGCAAGTTTCGGACCGCTTTCTCTTAAGGGTGAACGTTTACTAAGGTCCCGACAGAGGCGAAATTATATAGCCATTCAGCTTCAGCGATAGTCATGTTCACACATCCGTGGCTCATCGGGGTCCCGAAATTGCTGTGCCAGTAGGTACCGTGCAGTGCATAGCCGCGGTAGTAGTACATAGTCCACGGAACGCCGGGAAGATAGTAGCCAGGGCCGGCCATCGGGGTGGAAGCCAGCTTTACCCATACCCGGAACTGGCCCGTAAGCGTCGGATGTTGCCAGGTCCCGGTGGACACGATAAAGTGTCGCACCGGCGAAGCTCCCTCGTACGCGGTAACTTTTTGCTCGCTGAGGTCGACATCGATCCACCGTCCCTCGTTAGCCAATTCGTTTGGATCTTCAGAGTAGGTCCAGGAGAGATTCGGCCGCCTGGTGGGAAGCGTTGTTGGTGAGGGAGTATAGGTCTGCGTTGGTGTCGGCGTCGGGGTCGGGGTGTTGGTAGCCGTCGGTGTCGGCGTTGGAGTGTTGGTGAGGGTGGCTTTTGCCACTGGGCCCGAAGCGGTTTGTGGCTCAAGTGCATCTGCTGGCTGGCCGCCGAACCATGCCCCGATTACGGCCGCCAGGATTAATGCCGGAAGCGCAATGCGTGGCGAAAAGAGTCGGCGAGGACTCAGCACTTCGAGTGGCAATAGCTGAACACTTGGGAGGTTGGCGGCACGAAGCGCTTGCCTGCGCTCGGCGGCCGGCAAGCGCTGAATCATCCAGCGGATAGCTTTCTTGGCTGGCTTGCTGCGCGGGTTGATTTCCAGGGCACGTGCTAGATAGGCCAGCCCTGCCTTCGTATCCGACGCGGCCGCCATGTACAGCCAAGGCTCTTCCATATTAGGGAGAAGCTTTGCCGCGAGGCGCGCCTGGCGGCGTGCCTCCACTTTATCGCCGCGACCTAACGCCTCATGCGCCGCGCGCAGTGCTTCGGTGGCTTCGTTGGAAGGGGTGCGTGGAGGAAAGGAAGTCAAGACATGCTCTCAGGGTCCGCTCACCCCCTAAGGGGTGCGCCTGCAAATGCTCAGGGCAGGTCGCTGAGCGGTAACGTGGCGGGCTCGTTATTCACAAAACACAACAACCCATCCACGATCCCCCGGGCCGCCTTTTCTGGCTCCTTTGTCAGGAAATCTCTATCCAGAAAGAGAAAGCCAACTTCAACGATGGCCGCTGGGGTCAGGCTGTCGATCTCAAAGAAAGTGTGATATTCGGTCATATCCAGCGTGACGCTGCTCGGGTGATAGCGCATATCAGTCGCCCTCCCGTAGCGGTCTACCATACATGCCACCAGGCGTTGCGACCGATCTGGAACAGCCGTATCTATGGCTGCGGAGACCTTGTATCCTGTGGCCTCGTCGTTGATCAGGGCACACGAGTCGGCATGTATTGAGACCAGTGCAGAACCCCGAAACCCGTCTAAGCGGGCATCGAACTCATCCAACATCACGGTCTCAAACCCTGCGCCTTCTAATCCCGTCACAACCCGGCGGGCAATTTCTGCGTTGATCTCCGCCTCGGTAAATCCGTCGGGACAGGTAGCGCCTGGATCATCCAGACCACTATCCGGATGGGGCCCCGCGTGACCGGACACGACCCCAATGGGCAATGCTTCGGTCAGTTCGGGAAGCTCCGCCTGAGCAGGCTGCTCATCAGAAGAACCCTCTAGAGCGGCCATCAATTCGCCCACCAGCTCACCTGGATCGAGACTGGCGGGCTTCCACGCCGTAAGGACGGTGGCGATCACCGCAGCGACCCCGAACGTGACGGCAACATGCCGGGTAAACTGACTCGAGGCTCTTGCTGAGGACTGCTCGGATTCGCCGGCCGTGCGCTTTGACATGGCAGGCGGGATGCTATCCCGACGAAGGCATTATAGCAAGGGGATAGGCCTGCCCTGGTAGGATCAGGGTCCTATCGAGCCGCGACATCGGTTGGTTGCGAACTTGCACCGTTCCACAGCGTTTGGAATCTAGATTTCGAACTCAAGCGTTGACAACTCCGGCCACAGCGATATAATATTTGTTATATTCGTATGAAATATTAATGAAGGCAAAATGCATTTGTATAAGGCGGGGGCAGCAGGCATCCCGCCCGAGGTCGAACAGGAGTCAGCTAGTTTAAGAGCTGCCTCAGCGGAGATTTGCCGGCTCGCCCCCGCGATGAGTTTTTGCGTCCATCGCCCAGACGGGGAGCGAGCTTTTTGCTTAAGTGGGGCTTTTGCATGAAATGAATGTTTCGATACAGCAAACAATCGAGCACGAGGGCCTTTTGGGGAGTGTAGGAAATACTCCCCTAATTCCCTTGCGGCGACTGAGCTCCACCGCGGTCGAGATCTACGCCAAAGCCGAGTGGCATAACCCTAGCGGCTCGGTCAAGGACCGTCCGGCAGCCGCCATCCTTCGCGAAGCTATTCAATCCGGTGAACTTGGCAATGGTCGAAGCCTTCTCGACTCGACGTCAGGAAATATGGGGATCGCATATGCCACGCTCGCAGCTTCATTAGGCGTGCCAGTTCACCTCACCCTGCCGGCGAACGCCAACAATGCGAGAATGAGGATCCTGAGCGCGTTAGGAACTCAGCTTACGTTGACGGATCCGCTCGAAGGATCCGATGGTGCGCGTCACGTTGCTTCCGCCCTTGCCGCCGAGCATCCGGATCGGTACTACTACGCGGATCAATATGCCAATCCCGCTAATTGGCGTGCGCATTTCAAAACAACCGGGCCGGAAGTCCTCAGAGACACCGACGGTCGTATAACTCACTTCGTGGCAGGGCTGGGAACGACAGGAACGGTCGTCGGGGTTGGCAGATACCTGAAAGAAACTGCTCCAGGCGTCCAGATTATTGCATTCCAGCCTGCGAGCCCTCTACACGGATTGGAAGGATTGAAGAATCTTCCTTCCAGTGAGGTGCCTGAAATTTTCGATCCGCTCGTCCCGGACGATACCCTCGAAGTCAATACCGAGGATGCGTATGCTATGGCACGACGCCTGGCACGCGAGGAAGGTCTGCTGGTTGGCCCATCCAGTGCGGCCGCTGCGGTCGCCGCGTTGGCACTTGCTGAACAGATCGATTCGGGCGTAATCGTGACACTTTTTGCGGACTCCGGTCTCAAGTATCTAGACCTGCCGATTTGGAACGAAGCATGAGGCTCGCGATTGCCGCCCAGGTCTCAGACCTGCATTTTTGGAGCCAGGCATGAGACTTACGATTCCCGCCCAGGTCTTAGACCTGCATTATTGGAGCCAAGCATGAGACTTACGATTCCCATCCAAATCATGGATGAAATCCATGTGCACGGTGAAAAGCTCTATCCCGAGGAGGGCGCCGGCCTCATCTTGGGCTCGAATGAAGGCGAAGACCGGGAAGCCCGTCGAGTGCTCCCGATGCCAAATTACTTCGAAACGAATGAACGGGGCCATCGTTATAAGCTTGACCCACAAGAGATCCTTCAAGCCGAAGAGCTCGCAGAACAGCTTGGTCTGGAGGTCATTGGAGTTTTCCACTCACATCCGGACCATCCCCCTGCCCCATCCCAATACGATCTTGAATGGGCAGTGCCTTGGTTCGTTTATTTGATCACGAACGTCGACCGCGGCGTTGCCTCTGAATCGCGCGTTTGGCGAATGATGGAAGACCATTCGCGCATGGTCGAGGAAGTGCTAGATATTGAGGAGGGCAATTCATGAGCCAAATACGAGTACCAACACCACTGCGCCCGTACACCGAAGGGCTGGGGCAGCTCGAAGTCGAAGCAAGCACCGTCGGGGAAGCCCTGACGGAGTTGACTGCGCAGTTCCCTTCCATCGGCCCACACCTGTACAACGATGAAGGCGAGCTGCGGCCCTACGTAAATCTATTTGTCAACGATCAAGATGTGCGAGCGCTAGAGGGGGAGCAAACTGCGATCCATGATGGCGACACACTCATGATCCTACCGAGTATTGCCGGAGGTTTATTGAAATGACAACTAACTTAGAAGTCCTTGATCAAAGCGCGATGAAAACTAGCATGGCGGTTCGCCTGGGTTTGCTTCTCGCGGCGTTTGTTGTGCCTGCGCCCTGGCTGGTTGCAGCTATCGGCATCTTGATGCTGATCGGAACCGCCCGCGGTCGACCGGACTATGGGTTCGTTTATCGGGCGCTGCGGCGAGCGGGCTGGATCTCGCCCGATCTGATCCCGGACAATCCTGAGCCGCATCGTTTCTCGCTTGGCATTGGAGTCGTTTTCCTCGCCGGCGGCTCCCTGGCCTTTCTGGCAGGCCTACCGTTTGTTGGCTGGGTGCCGACCTCGATCGTCTTCGGCCTGACGGTGCTCAACCTCTTTGGAGGTTTCTGCGTGGGGTGCATGGTTTACTACTGGCTCAACCGCATCGGTCTTCCAGGCTTTGCGAAGGCCTCGATACCGGGTGTCTTCCCCGGTCGGTGGCCGGGACGACCAGAGTAAGTGACCCCCCTTGAGCGGCTGGCCTTGGCGCTCGGCCTCATCTTAGTAGGGTACCTCGCGTACCGCCTCTATGGGTGGTTCGTCCTGCGCAGGCTGGCCC
>JAZGCZ010000035.1:0-4967 GCA_036477195.1 Anaerolineales bacterium
TGTTTTTGCCAGAAAATAAATCCTGCTTTTCGTTGTGCCGTGTTGCTCTCACGATTATCCCGAAAGCACAGTATAGCATTCCCCGCATTGAGTTCTGCATGATGTCGTGATTGGGGTTCATCCCTAACTCTGGGCCGCTGGCGATTTATTCTCAAGCTAATGAACGGCCATGCGCAGTTTCGCACCTTGCGCCGGCCAAGTTTCGGCAAGGGCAGATTTTGCCCGCGCGGCATGTGCCTGGGCACGCTCACGGCGATTCATGCGTTTTCCTGGGGGCAAGGGCGGCATTATTCCGAAATTGGCCTTCATGGGCTGAAAATTCTTTGGAGCGGCATGCGTAATGTAGTGACATAGGGCTCCCAGCATCGTTTCTGGCGGAAGCTCTATCGGCGGTTCACCATCTGCCAATCTTGCCGCATTGACCCCTGCCAGCAAACCGGTAGCGATGTTGCCCATATATCCCTCTACTCCGGTGATCTGTCCGGCGAAGAACAAGTATTTTCTCCCACGGAACTGCAGTGTTGGCTCTAGCAGCTGGGGCGAATTCATGAATGTATTCCGATGCATCTGTCCGTAGCGTGCGAACTGCGCGTCCTCTAGTCCAGGAATCATGCGCAGCACACGGCGCTGCTCACCGTACTTCAGATTGGTTTGGAACCCAACCAGGTTGTACAAGTTACCTGCGAGATCGTCCTGCCGAAGCTGGACAACGGCGTGCGGTCGTTTTCCTGTCCGAGGGTCTTCCAAGCCGACTGGACGTAGCGGCCCATAGGCCAGAGACTTCTCCCCTCGCTCCGCAAGAATTTCCAACGGGAGGCATGATTCAAAATATTGATGCATTCCAGCCCGCACACCGTCAGAAATCGCGCTTTCGAAAGACCGGAGTGGGATTCGCTCGGCGGTTATTAAGGCCTGAACAAATTCGACATACTCAACCTCGGTCATGGGGCAATTGATGTAATCGCCCTCTTCCCTCACTCCACGCCCATAGCGCGATCCGCGATAGGCAATTGACCGATCGATACTTTCGGCTTCGACAATCGGAGAAATGGCATCAAAGAAATAAAGATGCTCCTCCCCGCTGAGTTTGGTTAATTCCTCCGACATTTTCGGTGAGGTCAGGGGGCCGGTCGCAATAATAGCGATGCCATCCGGAATAGTGCGCACTTCTTCGCGTACGATATCAATCAGCGGGTGCTTGCTGAGCCGTTCCGTAACCATGCCTGCGAAAGTGGACCGATCGACGGCTAATGCGCCGCCTGCGGGAACCTCCGCCAACCGAGCGCACTCGATCAAGAGGGAGCCCATATGTTCCAGCTCTGCAAGCAGCACGCCAGGAGCCCGGTCTGGCAGCTGAGAACCTAAGGAGTTCGAGCACACGAGCTCAGCAAGCTGCTGCGTAACATGAGCCCCCGTGCTGCGCTCAGGCCGCATCTCAAACAGTTGCACACGGTGCCCACGCTCAGCAAGCTGCCAAGCAGCTTCCGACCCCGCGAGCCCCCCGCCCACTACCGTTATGTCTGACACGACCCTGCAAGCCTCCCGCCCACTACCGTTACGTCTGACACGACCTTGCGAGCCTCCCGCCCATTACCGTGATGTCTGACACGACCCTGCGAGCCTCCCACCCACTACCGTGATGCCTGACACGACTCTGCGAGCCTCCCACATACTACCGTTGCGGCTGACATGGCCGCATTCTATCACTGGGCAGATTGGCACGCATCTTGCACATCACTGTATACTTTCCCGCTTGAGGCACATAAATGCTTCAGATACAGAATCAATCGCTCAGACACGTAGCAACCGCCCACCTGGCGCAGACCATGAGCCTGTTGGCGCTCTCCAATCAGGAGCTTCAGGACAAAGTACTCGAGGAATTGGCCGAGAATCCTGCCCTCGAAATGCTGGAGGATCTGGTCTGCCCCACATGCAAGAAACGTCTGCCTGCCCATGGCCCATGCCCCAAGTGCAGCAAACCCCGTACGGACGAGGAATCGGTGGTTTTCATTTCACCTCGACACAGCGGTGATTCACCGCGCTTTGAAGACGATCACGAGGAACTGGAGCCAGTCGCTCCTGAGAGCCTGGCAGTACATGTGCTGAAACAAATTGCGGCCGATTTGGACAAAGAAGATCGGCCGATCGCGGCCTATATTCTCTCGAGTTTGGATGACGATGGCTTCCTGCCGAACGCGCCGGTTCTAGTGGCCCGCGAGTTTCGCGCCTCGATGGAACAGGTTCATGGAGTTATCGAGCTGATCGCCCACGTGGACCCGCCGGGGCTTGGCACTTCCGGCCCGCGAGAGGCTCTGATTGCACAGCTTGATCTGCTGCGCGAAGACGATCCACAAGTGATTCTTTCACGCCAGATCCTCCAATCTGAATTTGAACGCTTAGCGAGGCACGACTACGAAGCCATCGCCAGGGACCTAATTGTGACCGTGGCCGCCGTGCGCAAGGCAGCCACCTTTATTCAGGAAAAGCTGAACCCCTATCCCGCTCGCGCATTCTGGGGCTCAGGACGCACGCCCGCCAGTGCGGATCCCAACGTATACCATGCTCCCGATATCCAAATCACTCGGCGATTGGAGGGTCCACTCGTGGTCGAGATCTTCTCCTCCATGCCGGGCTGGCTCCGGGTCAACCCACATTTTCGCAATGCCCTTGCCGATGCAGACGAAAATCATTCCGAGGAGTGGAAGAAGCATTTAGAGCGCGCCTCCCTATTTGTCAAATGCCTGCAACAGCGCAACAATACTATGCGAAGGCTTATGGAAGACTTGGTAGGCAATCAGCGCGATTTCATTTTGGACGGCGACCGCCACTTACGACCCATGACGCGGGCCAAGTTGGCGGAGCGCCTGAGTGTGCACGAATCCACGATTTCACGCGCAGTGGCCAATAAGGGCGTGGCTCTGCCTGATGGCCGAATCATCCCACTGGCTCGATTCTTTGATCGAAGTCTGTCCGTTCGGGATCGGATTAAAGAAATCGTCAAATTTGAGAAGAAACCATTGACCGATGATCAAATCGCGACTGCGCTTCGCCGCCAAGGGGTAAAGATCGCGCGACGAACAGTGGCGAAGTATCGGACGATCGAGGGGATCCTCCCTGCCCGGCTGCGAAAACCGCAGGAAGCCACAGCCTAGCGGGGGATCCTCTCTGCCCGGCTGAGAAAACCGCAGGAAGCCACAGCCTAGCGAGGGTAACGCTTGACAACGAACCCAATTACGAGACTGCTGAGACCTCAACCGCATAAAGAGTTATTCGCTGCACTCGCTGATTCACTCAGCGAGTCGGTGCTGGTTATTGATGGTGAGGCCCGCACGATCCTTGCCGCAAACCATTCTTTCTTGCTACTGAGTGGATTTACGCACAATGAACTGGAATCAATTTCTCCCTCCGATTTTTTCAATGGCGATGAAGGTGTGGTTGCATTGGCCCGTGCAAAAGCGTCCAGCGAAGGCACTATCGAATCCGTGCCGGCCGTCACACGGGATGGCGAGCAGTTGCTTGTAGATATACGCGCCTATCCGGTCGGCAGCCCTCCCCAAGCCATCCTGCTCCGGGTTGGCGCCACTTCAGATCGCCTGCGCGAGGAGCAGCGATCGCTATCCGAAAAAGAGCAGCTGGCGACGCTGATAGAAATCACCGAAGTGCTGCTCGAATCGACGCCTAGCGCACTGACCGATATCATTCGGCTTTCAGGGAAACTCCTTTCCGCTGCCGCAGTGGGCGTCTATCGGGTCTCCTCGATTAGCCCGGAGTACGAGCTTGAAGGCCACTTGCCTGACGGCTTCCCGCTTTCTCTGCCCTCAACTGACCTTGACCCACTAGACCGTCCAAGCCAGTGGTCGATTGGCACCCGGCCCGATCATCCGCTCCAGCGGGCGGCCCGCTCGTTGGGCCTGAAGGCGTTGCGCACCTCCCCATTGGGAACTTCGAGCGCCTGGGTAGGGCTGCTTGTGGTGGGATGGCGTGAGCTTCAAGATGTCCCGGCTGACGCGATTGGATTGATGGAGATATTGGCCAACCTAAGTCATGCTCGGATCCTCATGAATATGCAGCGTGAGGTGGTAGCCGAGCTGGACGAGACTCTCGAGCGAACAAAGAAGGAACAAGAGCTACATTTCCAGGCGGTGAATGACGCCGTGCTCAGCTTAGACTCGAAGCTGAGGGTATTGCGCGCCAACGAGGCTGCCTCCCGAATGCTGGGCTATATGGACGACCAGCTGATTGGCATGGAAATTCAGGATGTTCTCGTAGGACCATCAGACCTGATGACCACCCTGCTGGACGTTCTGGGCCATCAGCGACAGGCGGATCGAGCGCATGTCACGCTGCATCGACGCGATGGCACACCCTTCCCAGTAAATGTAAGAGCTGTGCCCCAGGAGGACACTGCGCCCACGCGCGTCGTACTCGTGCTCAGTGACCAATCGGAACAAAAGGCCATTGAAGATCAAACCGAGACTCTGGCTCAGCGAGCCTTGCTCGGGGAGGTGGCCGCAATCTTTGCCCACGAAGTACGCAATCCCATTAATAACATTAGCACCGGATTGCAGCTTGTTGCGTCACGATTAGGCAGCGATCATCCACAACATGAATCCTTGGAGCGGATACGCAGTGAATGCAGTCGACTAGATCGACTTATGGAAGACGTATTGTTCTTCGCTCGACCGCTGGAACTCAAGTTCGCGGCGCTCAATCTCACGGAGTTCCTGGATCGAATCCTTTCTCGATGGGAGCCGCGTTTCGTTCAGGCGAAGGTTCGCATACAGAGAAACTATGCACCCCAGCTGCCACCTGTCCTGGCCGACGAGCGGACCCTGGAGCAGGTTTTCGTAAATCTGATCACCAACGCAATCCAGGCCATGCCCGAGGGCGGCACTTTTTCAATTGGAATTTCTCCGATGGATCCGAAGGGCGTGGAAATGAAATTCGCGGATACCGGGCCAGGCATC
>JAZGCZ010000036.1:0-3840 GCA_036477195.1 Anaerolineales bacterium
TGGAGGCCGAAGTGGCGGAACTGGCAGACGCGCGCGACTCAAAATCGCGTTCCTTCGGGAGTGTGGGTTCGATTCCCACCTTCGGCATCGGGCGATTGTAGCATAGGCGACCCTGACCCCATCAAACTGTACCTGGAGGGGGCCAGGGTCGTACGCGTGTGAGCTCATGCAAAGCAGACTGACCCCGCTGATCATCGGTCTCATTTCCGGCGCCATGATTGCCATCGTCTACGGCTGGCTAATTCGACCCGTCGAATATATCGATACCAGTCCCGATTCACTCCGCATTGATTTCCGCACGGACTACGTACTCATGGTGGCTGAATCCTATTCAGGCGATCAGGAACTGACGCTGGCTCAAGTCCGGTTAGCGGCTCTCGGGCCTCAGGCGCCTGATAACTATGTCACTCAAGCCATCGACTACGCGCTGGAATTTTCTTTTAGCCCGGCAGATCAAGGGCGGCTCAATGCGTTGGCCATCGCCCTTCGAACCCTCCCCCAGCCGGGAGGCATTGGACCTCCATGAGCCGCTGGATCTTTCTCATATTGGGATTCGGCATAGGATTGGCGGGGGGACTGTACTATACCTGGCTCCTGAGCCCGGTTGAGTATGTAGAAACCGCACCAGACTCCTTGCGCTCCGACTTTCGGGGGGACTATTTAGGCCTCATCGCTTCGGCCTATGCTAGTGGTGGAGATCTGGTGCGCGCACGGGCCCGCTTGGCCCTGTTCCCCGATCTGGATTCGGCCACAGAGTTGGCCGCCCTTGCTCAGCAGCGTCTTGCGGCTGGGCTCGTGGACACTGAAGCAGACGCATTATCTCAACTTGCGAGCGCCCTCAGCCGTGGCCCGACCCGTACTCCTGCTCCGACTACCCAAGGAGTATCGGTATCCCCAACTCCCTCCAAGACCCCGCGTCCGAGTCCGACCCGCAGACCCACCGCCACCCCTGGAGCTGCCTTCTTGCTGACCTCACGGGAGCAGATCTGCGATCCGCTGCTTTCAGCATCGCTTATTCAAGTTGTCGTGCTTGATGCGGCTCAGGAACCGGTGCCGGGCCGAGAGGTCATCGTCGTGTGGGACACGGGCCAGGATCACTTCTTCACCGGCCTGAAACCTGAATTGGGTCTTGGGTATGGCGATTTTACGATGACCGAGGGAATCTCTTACACCTTACGGCTCGCCGATTCTCAGCAGCCGATTACGAATCTCATGGTGCATGAGTGCGAGGGCGAATATCCCGGCTCTTGGCTGCTCCAGTTCGAACAGTCCCCCTAACGGTTTCCAAACTATCCTAAATGACGGAAGCTGGGAGCCCGTTCGTCCGGCGAGCTAGTCCTTCTCCTGTTTCCACTCCTCAATAACGGAAGCTGGGAGCCCGTTTGTCCGGCGGGCTAGTCCTTTTCCTTCTCCCCCTCCTCATCTGCCGAAGGCCCCAGCCCCAGATCAACCTGCTCTTCCATGGTGATCTTGCCGCGCAAGAAAGCTCCCTCTTCGGTAGAGAAACTAGTGGTTACCACGTCCCCCCATACTCGGCCTGTTCTAGCGATCTCGACCTTTCCAGCCGTAATGTCGCCCTTCACCGAGCCAGCGATAATGACCGTAGCCGCACGAATGTGCTTGCTTGTAACGCGTCCTTGCTCCCCGATAACGACCAGTCCACGCAGCGCGATCTCTCCATCAAATGCCCCGTCGATACGGATCCCTCCCGTGCCGGTCAGCGTCCCTTGCCAGGCCACGCCGGATCCGAGGATCGAATCGACCCGTTCCGTACCATCGCGTATTTCTGTGGATCGCTCGCCAGGACGCCTAAACACCACTTACCCTACCTTGTATCCGATCTGCCGCAGGAAGGCGCGGCGTTGCTCGGCCTCTTCCGCGGTTTCGATGCCTTTCGTCTTGTCTCCGTCGACAACTCCCAGCACGCCACGACCCTGCTCTGTCTCCACTACGACCACCTCCACTGGATTGGCCGTGGCACAGTAGATCCGGCAGACTTCAGGCACAGTCTTTATGGCGTTGAGCACGTTGATTGGAAATGCGTTTCCCAAAAAGATGATAAATACATGGCCTGTAGAGAGAGCCAGCGCATTTGCCTTTGCTAGCTCCGTGAGCTCGTCGGAGGTTCCTGCAGCTCGGACCAATGCGGGGCCTGAGGCTTCACAGAACGCCAGCCCAAACTCGATGCCCGGAACTGCTGTGACCAAGGCCTCGTAGAGATCCTCTACGGTCTTGATGAAGTGAGATTGCCCTAGGATCAAGTTGACTTCATCTGGTTTATCGATTTTGACGGTTTGAAGCTCCATCATTGACCCTCTAAGGAGAATGCGGAGCTTTTGGTACGCTCCGCATTATCGTCCGCTCAGCCTGCGCGCTGGGAGCAGATATGGACTAGGCGACTTTCGCCTAGTCGGCCAGCGATTTGATGAACTCCTCGATATCGACGGCCGCCAACGTGGTGATCCTAATCGATCCTCGAGAAGCGAGTTTCACTGAAGCTTTAGCGATCGTGGCGTTACTGTCTGCCTCCACGACGTTCACAAAATCGTAGTGCCCTAGCGTAGCGTACTGCGCGATGACCTTTACGCCGGCTTTCTCCAACTCCGAATTGACTTCTTGGATGCGTTTCGGTTTCTTCGAAACCGTCTTGGCTCCAGCATCCGTCAGGTTACTAAGCATGATGTAAGTCGGCATGATTACTCCTCCTGTATGCACTATATGCAAAATGGACTTCCTTCATTGTAAATCAGGCGGGGTGAAGCTCGTAGCCGAGCATGTCCGCAAATTGACGCACGCTAGCGGGGCTGTGACCTGCAAAGTGATTGTTGAAGTAGCCATACACATCGACGCCATCGTCCAAGAATCGAGAGACTCGCTTGGCCCAGCGACCGAGCACTTCCGATCGATCGATTTGGATTCGGTCAAACTCACTGATGTCTGCGCGCCGGCCTAGCCAGCGAACAACGGTAAAGTCGGCGGTGATCCAATCCAACTGCGGCATGTAGTGCAGGTCTTGCAGTACGAGTGCCACGTTGTGTTGCGAGAGCATCTTTCCCAGATTCGGTTCGAGCCACTTTCGATTTCGGAGTTCAACTGCATAGCGTGGTCCTGGTGGTAGGGAACCAAGAAAGGCGTCCAGGCGATCAAATAATTTAGGCGTGAAATCGTATGCAAACTGGATGGTTAGCACACCCAGCTTGTCGCCTAGCGCTTGCATGGTTCCTACAAACGCCTCCGCGTCGCCCTCCGAGCCTTCGAGTTTCTTTTCATGAGTGATTAGTTTGGGAAACTTCGCCGCAAATCGAAAGCCGGCAGGGGTCCGCTCTCGCCAGCCTTCAACCACACTGATTCTGGGGATGGCATAAAAAGTGGCGTCAATCTCCACCGAAGGAAAATGATTTGCATATTCCTCCAGATATCGCTTCTTGGGCGTGCCGTCTGGATAAAAGGGACCCACCCAATCATCAAAGGAGAAGCCTTGCGTACCGAGAAGTAAGTCTCCTGTCGGTCCGCCCATAGCCTCACTCACCTCTTCACACGTCGTCTGTCCCAGATTTTAAAGATTACAAATGAAAATCCTATCGCACTAACGAAAAACGCTACCCCCCTCACCCATTGTCCGAGCACATAGGAGTCGGGTGAGTATATGAACTGAAGATTCGTTTTGCCCGCGGGTACGTATGTACCCATCAGAGCCATCTGAGCTTGGTAACCCGGCACTTCAATCCTATCTTGATCAAACGCCTTCCACCCGGGCATGTACGGAACACTCGCAACGACAAATCCGGGGGCTGAGGAAGTTATCTCGAGCTCAAATTGATCGGAAGTTATCCAGCGAGC
>JAZGCZ010000037.1:0-9227 GCA_036477195.1 Anaerolineales bacterium
TAGAGGTTGTCCAGACGGCATCCGTACTCGGCTCCTCAAGCACGCCCTCTCCGTAACGGAGCGAGCTGAGCACAATATCAGTAAGCTGTTCCAGGTCCCACTCCTTGCTAACACTGACCGAGAGCTCTAGTCGCCTGCGCGGGTCGCGACTGTAGTTGGTGATGGATTTGACGTAGACGTCCCCATTCGGGATTAGGACGTTGCGACCGTCCCAAGTGCGCATTTCAGTAGTACGAAGCGTGATGTCTGTGACCGTGCCGCTATGGCCAGCCACTTCAATGCTGTCGCCGATATTGAAGGGTTGCTGAAGCAACAGCAGGATGCCGGCCATGAAGTTCTTCGTTACATCCTGCATGGCAAATCCGACGGTAAAGCCGATGATCCCCAGCCCCGCCACGAAGCCAGTTACATTGAAGTTGAGCTGAGCCAGGGCCTGAATCGTCCCAAAGATCAGCACGATGATCCTGACTATGCGCCGCGAAAGTAAAATGAGCTCAGCGTCGAGATTGCGCCGCTTCATCGCCTTAGCTGTGAGATTGGCCAACCGCGACGCTACGAATAAAGTGATGATGAAGATCACGATGGCGGTGATCAGTGTGGGCAGGAATTCGATAAACTGGGCTAGCAGGGATTCGAGAGGTTGAAAATTTTCCATGTCCGTGTCCTCCAAAGCAACCAAAGATAATACAGCGGTTTCGGTGCTGATGCCTTGCTTCGATGCTCAGGGCACGGTGGATGATGCTGTGGGCTCCATCTTGGAGCAGACCTTCGGAAATTTCGAGCTGATTGTCGTGGACGACGGCTCCACCGACAGCACGCTTGATCGGCTCCATAGCTGGGCTGGAAAGGACCCGCGGGTGCGGGTCCTAAGCCTCTCCCACGCAGGAATTATCGAGGCACTCAATGCGGGCCTTGTGGCCTGCAAGGGGGGATTGATTGCGCGCATGGACGCCGATGATCATGCTCACCCCGATCGGCTGGCGAAACAAGTGCGGTTCCTGACCGAGCGTCCCGAGATCGCCGTAGTTGGCAGCTATGTCGAGGCTTTCCCTGGCGACCAGATTCAAGAGGGGTTCAGGCGATATATCGAGTGGCTCAATAGCCTGGATACGCCAGAGCTGATCGCACGCGACATCTACGTGGAGAGCCCATTGGCTCATCCATCGGCTCTGATCCGAGCCGATTGGCTAAAACGGGTGGGCGGCTACCAAGAACACGGCTGGCCAGAAGACTACGATCTCTGGCTGCGCCTGCATGTCGCAGGCGCGCAATTCGGGAAGGTGAATGAGGTGTTACTCGAGTGGCGAGAACATCCCGAGCGGCTGACGCGTACGGATGGCCGGTATTCAGTGGAAAACTTTCTGCGAGCTAAGGCGCATTATCTATGTCAGGGTCCGCTAGCTAATCGTGAGGCGGTGGTGATCTGGGGCGCAGGGCAGATGGGGCGGCGAATATCCAAGCACTTGGAGCGAGGGGGGGCGCCTCTAGTGGCATTCGTGGATATCGATCCCAAGAAAATTGGTAGCATTAAACGCGGCCTACCGATCATATCCGCGGATGACTTGCCGGATATGCTGAAGCAATACAAAGATCCTGTAGTCCTTGCCGCCGTTGGCTCCCGTGGTGCGCGCCAATTGATCCGCGAACGACTGAATGAGATGGGGCTTAAAGAGACCCGGGACTATTGGGCCGTGGCGTAGCTCAGTAGCGGCGCCAGGGTTGAGGAATGAGCGCCGGGACCTTTTGCCGATATTCCAGATAGGGCTCGCCAAACTCGTCAGCCAGCTGTCGCTCCTCGAATTGACTCCCGATGACGATATAGAGCGTAAATCCAAGGTATAGGGCCAGCGTGCTGGTTGTCATGACCGGGCTCAGCCAGATGAATATTAGGCCTGCGGCGTATAGCGGATGGCGGATCCAGCGGTAGAAGCCACTCACCTGCAATCGGGCCGCAGTGGATCCTTGCGACCCGAAAAGCTGGCGAACCCCCAAAAAGCTTGAAGCCCCGGTTTTCAGAACCGTTAACACAATGGCCACGATGGCCAGGATCTGTATCGCGGTTGTCAGATACACCCAGGGTGCAGGAATCTGATAGAGCGTGAGACCGGGATTGCTGGCTGTGACGGCCAAAACCGGCAACAGAGTCACAACCGCGATCGCATTATAAATCAGGCGATATCCACGGTCCGCGGGCGAACCGATGTGTTGGTGCAGCCACCGCTTGGCGCGCGGACCGGCCAAAAGACTGTGCAGCACGCCCCAAAGTGCGACCGCTAATAGTGTGAGAAGCGCGCCAGCGAGGACGTTCATTGTGAGCCTGATTCTACTGTTCAGATGGGATCAGTGCATCGAGCAAACTTACGCGTGGGTGTCCGTGCCCAGGCCAAGGAACGCTCACATCGCTCTGAGGCCCAAAAGGGCTGCGTGGTAGAATCCGCCCTCGCGTTGCCCCTAGCCAAACTAAGATAAATGAGCAATTGCTTGAACCCTCCGCGTATACATAGGGCGTGTCCATGAGGAGTATCGTCGTCTATTGCGGCTCCAGCGGCGATGTCCCGCCAGCATATCTGGAAGCTGCGCGTGACACGGGACGCGTTATCGCGCAACTTGGGCTTTTGCTGGTCTACGGGGGCGGCGCAACGGGAATGATGGGAGCAGTAGCTGACTCAGCCCTCGAAAGAGGGGGAAAGGTCATCGGAGTGACCATCGACCAGTTCAACTCGAAAGAGCTAGCACATCAAAATCTGACAGAGCTTCATGTCATGGACGACATTCAAGCGCGCAAGGTCAAAATGCTGGATCTCTCGGATGGCATCCTAGCGCTGCCTGGCGGATTGGGTACCTTTGACGAGCTCATGGAGGGTCTGGCCTGGGTCCAACTTGGTTTCCACAAAAAGCCGGTGGGCTTGCTCAACACAAATGGCTACTTTGATCCGCTGGTGTCAATGCTGGATCGAGCACGCTCAGACGGTTTTCTTTATGTAGACCAGTCGGACCTGCTCATCAGTGATCACGAGCCGGGTAGACTATTGGAGCGGTTAGGGTCATTTCAGCCCCAGGTGAAAGTGGCCGAACGTTGGGCCAAGCAAGCCGGAGGCGCGGAGGACCAGGCATGAATGCAGCAGAGTACTTTGATCACTGGGACAAGGTCAGGCGGGACCTCCTTCGAGCGGTCGCGGTCTTGGAGGACGACGATCTAGAGTTTAGGCCAGCAGAGCGCTACGATCGCACTGTGGGGGATATCTTGCGCCACATTATCAATCTCGAGCAGGGCTGGATTCACTACGTGGTCCGGCGCGAACTCGATGAATGGCCGCCTGAGAATGACGGTCGTCTGACCTCGGTGAGCGCGATCGAGGCCGAGATCACACGCACGCACGAAGACACAGAAGCTTATATGGAGACGCTACCGAGTGAGGATTTCAATCGCATCGTTCAGGTGCCGGGGGATGGCACTCCAAAATTAGGCTGGATCCTCTGGCACGTACTTGAGCAACAAATTCATCACCGGGGAGAGCTATTCCTCTGTCTCAGCTTGCTAGGGAAGGATCGCCCCAAGACCGATCGTCCGGGTTAGCTATCGAGTTAAGGTTTTTAAGAACAGGAATAGGGGCCTGCGGCTCCTTTTTGGTTGCCAGCTCCATTGCAGTGTAAGGCTTGGATTCCTAGGTCACCGACAAGTCAACGCTAGGCGGAAGGCTCAGCCTCTATCTCATGTATAGGAAGCCAAACGGTAATCTTCGAGCCCTTTCCCTCACGCCCCGTGCTATCGACCGTGATGCGACCCCCATGTAGCTCGGCAATTTCCTTGCAAATGGCCAGGCCAAGACCGGTGCCTGCTTCCCCCGAACTTTCCCCAGCATGACCGCGATAGAAGCGTCCGAATATTAGAGGCTGCTCCTCGGGCAAGATGCCCATGCCGGTGTCTTCGATCACAGCGGTGACCCAACTGGTATTTCTGCGTTTAGGTACCGTAGAGCGCACCGTGATGCGCCCTCCTTCCGGCGTGTAGTGCATGGCGTTGGTAAGCAAATTGGTAAAGACCTGGCTCATCAGCCTTTTGTCGACATAAACCTCGGGAAGAGTGGTATCGGATTCCATGAACAACTTAAGCCCGCGCGAGGCAGCAAGGCTGCGGCGATCTTCAACCAGAGCTAATAGCAGTTCCCCGATGTCGATTGTCTCGGGGTTGAATGGCGTAGCGCCTGCCTCGAGCCGGGAGAGCGAAAGCAGATCGTCAATTAGGTTGGCCAATCGCTCACTCTCTCGCGTTAAGGTCTCAAGGTACCGCTTAATTTTGGCCTGATCTTCGGTGGTCTCCAATAGATCCAAATACAGTCGAATATTGGTCAACGGAGTCCGCAGCTCGTGCGAAACGTCAGAGACGAATTGGGACTTGAGCCGATCCACCTCTTTTAGCGCGCTGATGTCATGCTCGACGCCCACTAGATTGATAGTTTCCCCCTCTACGCCCAGGACCGATTGGACGGTAACTACCGCCTCGTAAGTGGATCCATCTTTGCGTTTGTTGACCACCTCGCCGGTCCAGGTTTCGCCGCTTAAGATGGTGTCCCACATTGAATCGTAGAATTCTGGGGTGTGGTGGCCGCTCTTAATGATCTTGGGAGTATGACCCGTCGCTTCACTAAATTTGTAGCCATTCAGGCGCTCCCAAGCCGCGTTGACGAACTCGATGCGCCCCTCCGGGTCCATGACGAATACCGCGTCGCCAACATTTGCCAGGATGGCCGTCAGCCGGTCGCGCTGGGCCTTGACCGCCGCTTCGAGTGCCTTTCGCTCCGATATGTCAAAGACCAGACTGCTGACTCCCTGAGGCTCGTCCTGCTCATCCAAGATAAGACTCACAGCGACGATGGCGGGAATTCGAACGTCATTCCGGCTGAGGAATACCGTGTCGTAGACCTCGCGGGGCGGCCCTTCCCCGCGCAGTCGAGCCTGATACCGCTCTAATATCTGTGAACCAATGTCCCTCGGCATGCAGACGGTAACCGGCTGTCCTAGGAGCTCGTCCACCTTGTATTCAAGCATGTCGGCGAAGGCCTGGTTCACGTAAACAAATCGAGCCTCCAGATCAGCCTGAAAGATTCCTCCCACCGCGGTCTCAACTAGAGCCCGGTAGCGCGCTTCAGATAACGCTAGGTCCCGTGTGCGCTCGTTGACCTCGATCTCGAGACGGTGCGCCTGCGACATGATTTGACCGTAAAGGAGCGCGTTCTCGAGGGCAATCGCTGCTTGCGCTGCAAAGGCAATCAAAATCTCTAAGTCGTTCTGAATGAAAGGACGATCGGTGGTGACGCGGCGCACGGTCATCACGCCCATGGTCCGCTGACGGACCTTGAGGGGGGCCATAATTAGTGTTTCAGCCTCTTCCTTGGGAGTGCCAGGAACCTGCATTCCCCGTGGATCGTCGTACGGGTGGTTGGTGAGCAGCGGCTCACCGCTCTCCATCACGTGCCCAACAAGCCCTTCGCCTGGCTTGAGGTCCATCGCTTGAAATGCCTCGGAGGCCTCGTCGAGAGCGATTACGCAACGCAACACGTCCGCATCGGGGTCGTGAAGGTGAATGCGACTGCCATCTGCCTGCAGTAAATCCTTCGCCTTCTCGGCAATCAAGTTGAGCACCGTTTCCTGGTCAAGAGAGCCGGAGACCGATCGTGCGGTGTGGATCAGTGCTTGCGCTTCTTCGGCGCGCTGATTGGCTTGTGATAATAAGCGCGCGTTGTGAACCGCCATGGCGGCCATAGTGGCAACTGCCTGCGCCCGCTCCAATTGAACTTCCGCGAAGGTGCGATCTTTCTCCTTGATAAAGAGCCCCATCGTACCGATCGGCTCATCGCCCGCGATCAACGGCAACCCCATGAACGAATGCACTCCCGCCTCAACCCACTGTGGAAGGGCGCTCGGATGGTGGGAGTACTCGTGAAGCAGGATCGGTTTTCGGGTTTCGATGAGGCGCCAGGCTAATCCCTCGCCCCTCGGCGTTGATTCGCGCTTCAAAGAGCTAGGAACGCCGATTATGTAGGGGTAATTTAGGGACTCACCGTCCGGCGCGATCAGCCCGATGGCACCGGCGTCGGCCTGCACGACCTCAACTGCCAAATCCAGCACTCGCTTCAGCACATCGGAAAGGTCGAGCGAGCTTGCAACGGCTTCAATGACCTGATTGCGCAGCTTCTCCCGCTCAATGGCTTCCTGCATCCGGCCTCGAGTTCGCACATGCCCCAGCGCAATCGCCACATGATCAGAGAGCGCCTCAACCATCGGAATATCGTCCGGAGTCAGCCAACTCGCCGTAACGTTTATGGTACCGAGCGGCCGGTCTTCGAGGAATAGTGGCGCCACGATTACCGGTTGGGATCCCAGTATCTTCATGATCTGCGGCAAGAAAGATCTCAGTCCCTCCGGGATCATTTGGGCTATCGTGTCGCTATTATCGGATTCAAAGACGGGCGCACGGTCTTCGAGAGCTCGACGGTAGGCGTCAACTTCCTGAGGGTCAAATCGGAAGCCATCCACCGACATGCCCGTAAGCTTCTTGAGCTGGCGTTCTATCGTACGGTTGAGGGCGCGACTTTGCAGCACCAGTTGCCCGTCGCGATCCAGCAGTGCGACTGTCCCCCGCATATCGAGCCGCCGGAGTTCTTTAGTGACGGCCTGAACGAGGTCTTGCTCGCTGGAAGCGGCCTGGCGCGCGAAACGAGCAGCGGCTTTCAGTGCGGCTGCCCAAATGTCTCGAGTATCGTGTTTGGGTTTTTGGACTTCGACGGCCACAGTCGGAGCCTCGATTGGGGATCGGCGAGTCTAGCACGGAAGCCAGCACGGTGCAGGTTCCCTTTACACCATATGCCCCAGACGGTAGACTCGCACCTGATCTTTAAGTCCCATAGTGTCTGCCCGAACTCTATGGCAGATCCGAAAGGACATAAGTCTCTCAGTAACCATTGGAGTAGGTGTCAATGTCGCTAGTTCAATATTGGAAGGAAGTTACGGTTGAACACGTGACGCGAGCCTGTGTGCGCGCGCACGCAGGAAGGCGTCAATGAGCATTCGTGCCAAGGCGGGAAACTGGAAAGAAGTCATCGACACGGCCAACTTGTCTCCCGACAAGGACATGGATGTCGTCAGCAAGTGGCTGATCATTACGCGTGCGGCCGTCTTCACGATGACGGCCACATCGGCTCTCATCGGAGGCCTGCTGGCGGCGGCTGTTGCCGACAACCCCGACTTGCTGAACTTCGCACTGGCTTTCTTCGGTTTGCTCATCGCGCACGCCGCCAACAACATGAACAACGATTACTTCGACATGGAAGGCGGCGTGGACACGGACGACTATGCCCGGACACAGTATGCGCCGCACCCGGTGCTCGGCGGGTTGGTCTCGAAGAAAAGACTCAGCGGAGCGGTTATCCTGGCGAACGCGCTGGACTTGATAATTCTGATCGTGCTCATTGCACGCACCGGCTGGCCACCTTTGGTATTTGCATTAGCCGGCCTTTTCATCAGCTTCTTCTACGTCGCACCCCCTCTCAAGCTGAAGCATCACGGTCTGGGGGAGCCTGGCGTGTTTCTGGTCTGGGGACCGCTCATGATTGGCGGAACATATTATGTGACCGCTGGATCCTTGCCGACGCTTGGGGTCTGGTTGGCGACCATTCCATACGCGATAGCCGTGATGACAGTCTTGATGGGCAAGCACATCGACAAGCTCGAGGCTGACAAGCAAAAGGGCATTCGCACCCTGCCCGTGATCTTGGGCGAAAAAGCCTCGCTTCGGATCAATATGGGGCTGATGGTGGCTTTTTATTTGGTGGTGGTGGCGCTGGTGTTAACGGGCACCCTGGGCGTGTGGCTGCTGCTGGTGGCGCTGGCGCTGCCCAGGCTCAGGATGGTACTTCAACTCTATCGAGAGCCTAAGCCGAGCGAACCGCCCGAAGGCTACACCGTCTGGCCCTTGTGGTACGTCAGTTGGGCCTTCTACCACAACAAGCGCGCGGGGCTGCTCTTTGTGGCCGGTCTATTCCTCAATTTGCTCGTTCCCCTGAGTTTCTAGGAAGATTCCTGGCTGGTGCCGACGGGTTCCGAGATGAGCCCGGCCTCTAGCCCGAACCCTTGCGTTGACCCTCGTCTGCCACCTTCACATTTCCTCCGCTGATGTTGGGAGCAAAAGCCTCGCGCATCCACTGCGGGAGGCGCCGCGGTTTCCCGGAATCAACGTCCACCGTAAGCCAATGAGATTCCGCGCGTGCCAACTGTTCTCCGTCTGAAACCCGGGTAATGGAGTAGAAACGAACCGCGCTGGCCTGCCGCAGCGACGTCAGCCAGGTCTCAATCTGCAGTTCTTCGTCTGGCAGAGCCGGGCGCATATACTCAATCCGGCTGCGTTTCAACGCCCACCCCAATCCCGCTGCGCTGGAACTCGCATGGGTAACGCCGTAGGCTAGGCCGGCTTCGGCAGCCGCATCCTGCATATAGGAAAGATAAGCGGCGTTGTTGAGGTGCCCAAATGGGTCGATGTCCCGCCACTCTACTCGGCGCTGCCAGGTTATGGCGCCAGGCGGAGCTGGAGCGGGGTCAGGAAACGGCACTCGCTTCAGTCGTGCAGGGGGCTCCTCGGCGGTGGACAGCGCATCGAAGATCTCAGAAGGAATGCTTGCTGGCGCCTGGCGCTCGATATCAAGGAACACATAATCTGTGCGGGATTCAGCGACCAGTTCCCCATCAAGCCGAAACTCAAAAGCTCTGCGGGCAATCGCTCGTCGAGCGCTGGGAATATAGGTCGTCACCGCGAGTTCCTGCCCGTATGTCACCGGCCGTATGTACTCAATCTCGGTATCTCGGGCGACCCACGCGCGCTGTAGATCCTCATAGTATGAATACCCAAACCCGGCCGCGATCGAATGCCGCCAGGCACTTTCCTGGGCCAGTCTTAAATAAGCGGTATTGTTCAGAACGCCGTAGGCGTCGCACTCATCGTGACGAATGCGGTAGGTCTCAGTGTGTCGCTGTGTCATGGATTGCGCTTTCCGATGCAGCGCTGATGAATTCAGCTGCTGGCTTGAACATGATTGCCCATCGAATGACGAATGTAGGATCTCAAAGCCATCCCTGAGCCTGATACCAGTCAAGTGTCTGATTCAGGCGATCGGTCAGCGGCCGCGCAGGAGAAAATCCTAGCTGCGTGCGAGCTTTCTCGGGAGAGCATGTAA
>JAZGCZ010000038.1:0-3706 GCA_036477195.1 Anaerolineales bacterium
TATTGGACATGGTGAATGCAGAAAGGAATGAGTTGCTCTGGCGAGCTGTAGCCGTCGGTACAGTTTCCGACAACCCGGAGAAGAATGCAAGAAAGATCAAGAAAGCAGCGGCGAAGATGTTCAAAAAATTCCCGCCTGGGGAGAAGTAACCAACTGGTCAAACGCCTGATCGGTGCAGGGAGAAAAACGGGGGCAAATGTTGATGGAAAACCAGAAGGCGCTGTCGATAGTAGTAACTGTGCTCGTGCTGGGGATCGTCTGTCCGTCAGCAAACGCTCAGTTTGAGGAGGTCAGCCTGTACAAGGTTGATTCCCTGCACTTGGGAAACAGCCTTGCGGGTCTGAGTGCATCGACTTCAGGCAGGGGTCTCGGGTACGTCAAACTCGCGGATCTGAATCGGCCGGATGGTTCCCGGGTTCTCTTGGGCTCCCAGCCAAATCTCGTTTCGTCAACGTTCAGCACCAACGCCAGCAGCTTTCGTCCAACCCTGGTCCCCACCCACAACTTCACAGAACAGCAATCAGACGCACCAAGCGGCAGTTCCGATGGATGGAAGTTCATGCTTGCTCCCTCCTTATATGTGGATGGCTGGAATAAACGGAGACGTTGGGGTTAGGGGCATCCCAGCACCGGTAAAGGCCGATTTTTCGGATGTCTGGGACAGCCTCGAGCTTGGTGGAATGATTCATCTTGAAGCGAGTAAGAAAAATTGGGCGCTCCTGTTCGACGGAGCCTATCTGGGCCTGGGTGACGCACGCGGTCCACTCGACGCCGACCTGGACGAGGTTTGGGCGGAAATCTCGGTTCAAACGAACTCGTCCATGAGACGGATCTGTACGCGACGTTTGCGAACATCGCCGGGGGAGGCTACCGGACGATCGAATCCTGGACAGTATCGATATGGCTGTACGCAGCCAGCTAACCAGGCGCCGCAGCGGACGACGCGAAGCACCGCCGCTGAGCTTGAACGTTAGCTGGCCACTGAATCATCGAGTTCAAGACAAGCGAAAGGAGAAAGGACAACCATGACTATGACAACTAGCCTGAAAACGTTCGCTGGCGCATTGGCCCTGCTCTTGTTCTTCCCGGTCACAGTGCTCCGCGCCCAGCCCGCGGAAAGGATTACGGAGCAGGAGGCCTACGAGATTGGGGTCGAGGCGTACACCTACCTCTACCCGCTCGTCCTGATGGACGTGACGCGGCGAGTGGGCGTCAACGTCGAATCTGGGAAGGTCGTCGGCCGCGGGCCGATGAACACCTTCGTGCATATCCGGACATTCCCTCCCGCCGACTTCCGCGATGTCGTGCGGCCGAACTTCGACACCTTGTACTCCGTCGCCTGGCTGGACCTCACGAAGGAGCCGATGGTGGTTACGGCTCCGGACACGCAGGGCCGCTACTACATGTTGCAGATGCTCGACATGTGGACAGACGTGTTTGCGGTCCCCGGTAAACGCACGACGGGTACCGGCGCGGGCCGCTTCGCGATCGTGGCGGCGGGCTGGAAGGGCAAGCTGCGCGAAGGCTTCCAGCGCATCGATGCCCCCACGCCCTACGTCTGGATCATCGGGCGCACTCAGACCAACGGTTCAAAGGACTACGAGGCTGTCCACCAGGTGCAGGATGGTTACACGATCACGCCGCTTTCGCTGTGGGGTAAGAAGCCCCAGCCAGTAAAGGGGGTCATTGATCCCAGCGTGGACATGAAGACGCCTCCGATGACCCAGGTTGATACCATGGCTGCGGGCAAGTACTTCGCATACTCCGCTGAACTCCTGAAGGTCAACCCGCCGCACATTACGGACCAGCCAATCGTTGCGCGGATGCAGCGGATCGGGATTGAACCCGGGCAGTCCTTTGACCTCGCGAAGGCCGACGCCGCTGTCCAGCGGGCTTTGCAACGCGCCGCGCCCGACGCGCTCAAGGCCATGCGGGCGAAGATCCTAACGCTCGCCCGGGTCGTGAACGGCTGGCAGATGAATACCGACACAATGGGCGTGTACGGGAACTACTACCTCAAGCGGGCCATTGTCGCGCTGGTCGGTCTCGGCGCCAACCTGCCGGAGGATGCCGTTTATCCGCTAAGCCTTGGCGACGCGGACGGCAAGCCGTTGACCGGAGCTAACAAGTATTTGCTGCACTTCGCCAAGAACGAGATTCCGCCCGTGGGTGCTTTCTGGTCGGTCACCCTATACGACAAGGACGGGTTCCCGACGGTCAACGCTCTGAAGCGGAACGCCCTTGGTGACCGCGACAAACTGAAATACAACACCGATGGCTCACTCGATCTCTACATTCAAAACGAGTCGCCCGGTGAGGGTAAGGAATCCAACTGGCTGCCGGCACCGACTAGAGACTTCAACCTGACCATGCGACTGTATGCACCAAAATCCCAAGTCCTAGATGGCCGATGGGCGCCTCCAGGGATCAAGAGAGTGCAGTAGGTGGCCGGCCGTTAGGAAACCGAGCAGGAAGCAGGCCAGCTAACAAATCGGTGAACCGGATCAAAAGGTGCCCAGTTTACGTACAGAACTCTGGTACCGAGTGTTTAGGCGGACGCAAGAAACACCGTCCAGTCGCCGCCATGCTCTTCGTTCCGATAAATCGTGTGTTCTTTGCTGTCGTGTGCCCAGCCGTAGAAAAGGACGAACCCGTCCTTCTTCCAGTGATCGAAACGAGTTTTCCTACCGGCAGATTGTTCTCTGGCAGCCGCTCTAGCCACGAGTTTCTTGGCTCCTGCTCGACCCAGAATTGATTGTTGACTTCGAGGACGACAACCACACCACCGTCAGCGTCGGTGTCGAATAAGGCAAGCTGCTCAACCGGAGAATCGCTCCCCTCATAAAGCCCACTGTGGGCTTCGGTAGCAGGGGAAGGGATTGGGGTATTAAGGTGGGCTTCCGCCACATGTTTCCCCGCACAGTAATCTTTAGGTACGGCCGATTGATTGATCGCGTCCACAAGGGTGGCGCGAGAGGCGACGCAAGCGTGACCAAGCATACTGAGAGTTTGCGCGTCGTGAATCCGTGTCCTCTTTTCGCACAACAGCAACGAATGCTCCCAAAATTTTCTAAGGAAATCTATGGAAAAGACTTCTGTCCCCTACTCGCGTCTCCCCCATCTTGACCGTTCAGCCGCTGGTCGGCGGATTCTTATCGGTCGAACGCAGATGCAGGGCTCGCTGCACAAGGAAGTAGCCAATTCCCAGCGCTACGATGAGAGCGGACATGCCGTAAAGCATCTCGGGAGCAATAACTTTGTAATCCAGGATAATAACCTTTCTAGACACAGCAACAATTGCCACCAAAAAGACAACCTCGGCAGCCACTCTGTCCTGCTCCAGATAAACCTTTATGCTCTCGAGGAGCTCCAATCCGATTAGAATCATTAAGAAGAAGCCGAAGACCTCAAGCATTTCCTCTATACTGAGAAGGAATGCCGGTGGTTTTATGAGTTGCCAGAACAGTATGACTACCAGTTCAACTGTGGATACCAGAACCGCCAGCATCATCAGTCCGAGCAGCGCGAAAACGATCAATTTCTCGAAAGTTTTGAGTATCTTGCCCATGTGTGTCTTTCCTCCTAGAAAGAATAGCCGACGGAGGTAGTAATGCCAAAATCGTTCTTGACTGATGCGACCGGGGGCTTGCTGTCGAAATCATCATAGAAGCTCAGCCGCCAATAAAGGTCCCCGACGATGTCAATC
>JAZGCZ010000039.1:0-27553 GCA_036477195.1 Anaerolineales bacterium
TACACGCACCGCGAGATCAAGCACCAGATGAATGACTCAGGCGCCCAGCTCATGCTGGTCATGAGCAACTTCTATAACACGGTCAAGGAAGTCCAATCGGAAACTCATCTGCAGCAATTGATTGTCACTAACATCATGGAGTACCTACCTCCAGTGATTCGATTGCTGTTCACCGTAGCCAAAGATCGCAGCGGTGGGCATCGCGTGACCCTGAAGGAGGGCGATGAATGGATGCAGGATGTGCTCAAACAGCACACTGCGGCAGATAGACCCGATGTAGAGATCGGGCCTGATGACACGGCGCTATTCCAGTACACGGGCGGGACGACCGGTCTCTCAAAGGGGGCGGTCGGGCTGCATCGAAATCTTGTGGCCAATACCCTTCAGGGCGAGGCCTGGCTGAGCGCAGTGGAGGACGGACGCGGCGAAGGCATCACGCTTATGGCCATCCCGATGTTCCATGTTTATGGGCTGATCGTTGGAATGGCTGTCGCCGTCCAAAGCGGCGCGGCGATGGTCATGATTCCGAATCCGAGGGATCTGAAAGACGTCTTAGGAAGCATTGACAAGTACAAGCCGACCCTCTACCCGGGCGTGCCGGCCATGTACAACGCTATCAACAACCATCCCGATGTACTGGCAGGGAAATACGACCTGAGCTCGATCAAAGCCTGCATCTCTGGATCAGCCCCCTTGATGCGTGAGACAAAAGTGAAATTTGAGCAGCTTACAGGCGGGAAGCTAGTTGAGGGATTCGGACTCACCGAATCACTCGTGGCGACGCACGCCAATCCCATCATGGGTGAGAACCGCATCGGCTCGATCGGGGTGCCGTTTCCGAACGTCGATAGCCGTATCGTATCGTTGGATGACGACCTCACGATCCTGGAGCCTAACGAGGTAGGGGAACTGGTGATCAAAAGCCCCAGCCTCATGAAGGGCTATCACAATATGCCAACCGAGACCACCAACACGATTCGGGATGGTTGGCTTTACACCGGTGACATTGCTTATATGGATGATGATGGTTACTTCTACATCGTGGATCGCAAGAAGGAGATGATCAAGCCCAGCGGTTTCCAGGTCTGGCCGCGAGAGGTGGAAGAGGCCATTGCCGAAAATCCGAAAGTGCTTGAGGTGGGCGTTGCAGGGATCCTGGATGCCTTCAGAGGCGAGACCGTAAAAGCCTGGGTGGTACTCAAGCCAGGGGAAACCGCAACCGTGGAGGAACTCCAGGATTGGTGCAGGGATCGTTTGGCACCCTTTAAGGTTCCAACCCAGGTCGAGTTTCGAGACGAGCTGCCAAAGACCACGGTTGGCAAGATCTTACGCAGAGAACTCGTACGACAAGATAAGGAACAGGCCATCTCCGAATCGGAATAATAAAGGCCCCTCATCTCGAGGGGCCTTTCGTTTCTGTCGTATGGGGCTTGGCTCAGTCAGCCGCGGCGCCGACCGGTATGGGCGTACCGCCATTCTTGGGGCCTACGGGTTCTGAGAAGAGCTCTTCAAACTTGCTACGATCGAGGGTCTCGATTTCGATCAGGCTCTCAGCAATCATGTCCAATTGCGAGCGGTAATCCTTCAAGATATCCATCGCTCGATCGAAGGCCTTCTCTACAATCTTTCTAACTTCTGCATCGATCGCTTCTGCGACGCTTTCAGAATAGTCTCTCTGCTCGCCGATCTCTCTGCCGAGAAAGATCAATTCATCCTTTTGTCCGTATACCATCGGACCAAGCTCCTGACTCATTCCCAGTCGCGTGATCATGCTGCGGGCGAGCTTGGTCACTCGCTCAAGGTCGTTGGAGGCGCCGGATGTGATGTCGTTGAACACTAGGGTTTCCGCCGCACGTCCGCCCAGCAAGCCAGCCATATCGGCAAGGATCTTGCGACGGGAGGTCAGGGTGCGATCCTCTTCGGGGAGCGCCATTGTGAAACCGCCCATCATACCGCGTGCGATGATACTGACTTTGTGGACAGGATCGGCCTCTGGGATGACATGCATGACAACTGCGTGACCTGCTTCATGGAAGGCGATGATCTTCTTTTCTTCTTCGCTGATGATGCGGCTGCGACGCTCCGGGCCGGCGATCACGCGCTCAACCGACTCCTGAAATTCGTCGGCTCCAATGGAGTGCTTGTTTCGCCTAGCTGCGAGAATGGCGGCCTCATTAACTAGATTTTCGATATCGGCGCCCACGAACCCCGGTGTCGCTTTTGCGATGGTCTTGAGATCGACTTCCTCGTCGACCGGCATCCCCTTTACATGCACCTTGAGGATCTGCTCGCGTCCCCGCATATCGGGCTTATCCAGAATGACTCGCCGATCGAATCGCCCCGGGCGCAGCAGCGCCGGATCCAGAATATCGGGACGGTTGGTGGCGGCCACGATGATGACGCTGGTGTCCGTATCGAAGCCGTCCATCTCGACCAGCATCTGATTGAGAGTTTGCTCGCGTTCGTCGTGGCTACCGCCAAGGCCCGCGCCTCGGTGGCGGCCCACGGCGTCAATTTCATCCACGAAGACGATCGCCGGAGAGTGCCGCTTAGCCTGATCAAACAAATCCCGTACCCGGCTGGCACCCACGCCGACAAACATCTCTACAAATTCCGAACCAGATATGGAGAAAAATGGCACGCCGGCCTCACCAGACACGGCCTTGGCCATCAAGGTCTTTCCCGTACCGGGAGCACCGATTAGGAGCACTCCCCTGGGGATGCGTGCGCCGAGCTTGATGAACTTCTCAGGCTCTTCCAGGAACTCGACAATCTCCTGCAACTCTTCTTTGGCCTCGTCGACTCCCGCTACATCGTCAAAAGTAACCGTCGGCTGGTCACCTGTGAACATGCGCGCCCGACTCTTCCCGAACGAGAGCGCTTGATTGTTCGACCCCTGTGCCTGGCGTAACATGAAGAAGATCAGGCCGACGACTAGTAGGCCTGGCAGCAGGTAGGTGACGAGCGTAATGATCTGGTTGAAGTCGCTGGGCTGCTTGATTTCGAGCTTCACGCGGTCCGAAGAGAGCATCTCCTGGGTTACACCCAGAGCGATTAGCTGGTCGACGGCGGTCGTGGTCGGCTCCTTGCGGGTTACAGCACGGGTCTCGCCATCCCGATAGATGACTGTCAGATCGTTATCATCAACTATGATGCGCGCGATCCGTCCTGCTTGGATCTGGCCGGCGATCTCGTTAAAGTCCAGGCGATCTGGTGGCGTCTGACCGGCCCTGAACTGGACAACCAGCACAACGACGATCAGAAGCAAGATAACGAGAACAATCGAATTACGTCCCCGTGGAGAATTCACAAATACCTCCAATGTCCAGACGCGTCGTATTTTGGAATGCTTACGAGCATGGACAGCGCCGATTATACCGTACGGAGCAGGGTGGGAAAAGTAAGACGATTGTAAGAACCCGCTACTATTGGTACTGTAGCCAAACCCACAGCCACAGGGGAAGGAGACCGCCCACGGCCAAAAAGGCGAGCAAGCCTAGGCCGACTGCCCACCAATCCACGCCATCTGGGGTGAATCGATCCATGGCGCGCGTAGCAGCTTGAGAAACCTGGTATGTGCGTGGCAGGGCGGGCTGCTCTTTTGTGAAGGTTGCCAGCACTTGCCCGAACTGGTCGGCTGTCCGATAGCGGGCGGCTGGCTCCTTGGAGAGTACCTTGTGCAAGATCTGATCGAGCTCAGGAGGTATCGAGGGATCATAGGTGCTTGCAGGAACTACCGGAGCCACTTGATGCAGCTCTGCCAATAGCTCGGGATCCGCGGCCTCAAACGGTAGCCGCCCGGTCAGCATCTCGAAAAGGATCACGCCCAGTGAATAGACATCGCTGGCCGGTGAGGGAGCCGTACCGGCGGCCTGCTCCGGCGAGAAGTACTGCGGGCTACCCCAGACGACCTCAAGCTGTTCATCCGGATTAATAGTTGCAAGCGCACGTGAGATGCCAAAGTCTGTAATCTTGATGCGATCCGAATTGGAAATAAGGATGTTGTGGGGCTTCAAATCACAGTGCACCAAGCCGGCACGGTGCGCATAGCCAACCCCCTCGCATATTTGCAGCATCAGTCGCACTGCTTCCGGGTGCGGAAGTGGGCCTCGCCGCCGGAGGAACATCTTGAGATCCGTCCCATCGACATACTCCATCACGATGTAGACATCTTGTGGATCCCGTCCAAAGTCGTAGATCGTAACGATATTAGGGTGGACCAGGTTAGCCGCCGCCCGAGCCTCCTGCAGGAAGCGGACACGAAACTCCGCATCCTCGGCGAAGTTGTGACGCAATTGCTTGACCGCGACCTGTCGCTGAAGGTTCAAGTCCCGCGTGAGAAAGACGTTCGCCATCCCGCCGGTCCCGATTTGCTGCAGGATCTGGTAGCGCCCGCCGATGAGTTCCTTATCCATAGCCAGCGAATTCTAAACTGACGGCCAGATAGTGGCTAGGCTATAATGTGACACCCTTTTAAGGTCCCACAGGATATGCGATCTGCATGGCTCATCTATAACCCAGCAGCAGGGCGGTTTCCGGCTGGATGGCTGATTAGCCGTGCTGTTGGCGTGCTCGACAAGGCCGGGTGGGAGGTCGAAGTGCGGGAAGTTGAGCACGGGGAGCACCTGGGTGAACTTACACTGCAAGCGGTCGATGCCGGCTGCAACGCAGTGTTCGTTGCAGGCGGCGACGGTTCAGTAGGTCGGGTAGCCTCGGCGCTCTCGGGAACTGACGTAGCGCTAGGAGTATTGCCGGCGGGAACGGCCAACGTATGGGCCAAGGAAATCGGGATCGAACGATTGGATTGGATTCATCTCTTCGCACTGGAGAAGGCTGCCGAACGCTTAGCGCGTGGCGAAGTCCACAAGGTCGACATGGGGAGAGCGAACGGTCAAGATTTCTTGTTGTGGGCAGGAATTGGCCTGGATGCGGAGATAGTAGGCAGTATCGAACCCCGGCAGCGGTGGGAGAAAGCGTTTGGCGCCGTACACTATGCTTTGCTCGCCCTTTGGAAATCGATCGGTTGGGAGGGTGTCGAGCTAAGGGTCGAGGCTGACGGTCAAGTCTGGGAGGACCGCTATCTGGTTGCCATTGCCAGCAATATTCGGAAGTATGCGGGTGGGGTTGTAGAGCTTAGCCCGGATGCGAAATACGACGACGGCAAGCTGGACTTCTGGCTGATTGGTGGGAGTTCTCTGAAAGATGCCATCACCCGCGTGGTCCAAATTCTGCTGGGAGTGCACATTGATGCGCAAGATGTGGTCCACTTTCAGGCCGAGCAAGCTGTGTTTAAGTCGAGCTCTGATATCTACATGCATTTCGATGGGGAGCCGGAAGTCTTGAAATCACCGCTCCGTTTCCAAACCATGCCTCGCACGCTCAACGTCCTGATACCAAAGCCCGAGGTGGGTTGAGCCGCGGACTGATATGGATCTTTGGCGGGGCGGTAGCGGGGGTGCTCATTACCGTTGCGCTCCTAACACTTGCTCGCCTGCGAGGGTCATCACGAACTGGCTCCTTGTCCCCGGTAATGACTGTCATTCCGCTTCCCACTGCCACTGCTCCCGTCATTCTTAGCCCAACCTCGCCTCCGCTGCCGACGCAGACAGCCACCGCGCCCGCCGGTGCCCCAAAGGATTTCGCAACCGGAGAACTGGTCCAGGTATTCGGAACCGAGGGCGAGGGATTGCGCATGAGGGCAGATCCAAGTCTTGGGGCCGATGTCATGCTGTTGGGCTTAGAGAGCGAAGTATTTGAGGTGCTCGATGGGCCAACACCGGCGGACGGCTATACTTGGTGGCGGCTCGCCAACCCATTCGATCCGTCCAAGCAGGGCTGGGCCGCGGATCAGTTCTTGCGCAGTCTTGAGGAGGCGCCGTGACCGCTCGACCTAGCAAGATATCCGCCTCACGTTCGCAAGGGTTGCTGATCATTGAGTGGGAGGACGGCCACCATAGTGAGTATCCTCTTGCTGGCTTGCGGGCTGCCTGTCCATGCGCCGAATGCCGGGGTGGCCACGAGGGGATGGGAAAGAGCGGAAACCCAGATATGCTGGAAATTCCGCTTGCTCCGGCAGGATCGATTGAGTTGAATAGTATGGAGGGGGTCGGGAACTACGCGCTCCAGCTAGTGTGGAAGGACGGGCACGCCTACGGCATCTATACCTGGGAATATCTCAGACAGCTTTGCCCTTGTGGGGAGCAGCACTAAGACCCCTGCAACAGACGGCCAGCTTGCGCATAGCCGTTAAGGGTACTGCTTGCCATCAAGCACGTGCGGGGGCTACTAATAATCGCAAGCGGGGGAGTGGCGACTCTACGAGCCCTCGGCTTCTCGCTTGTAGTCGACGAAGCGATAGCCAACCCCGCGCTCCGTAAGTATGTACTTTGGATCCGAAGGATCCTCCTCAAGCTTTTTTCTCAAGTAGTTCACGTAGAGTCGCAAGTAGTGCGTTTCGTCGCGGTACTCATATCCCCACACTTTAGCCAAAAGCTGATCATGCGGCACAACCCAGCCGGCATTTTGCACCAAATGATATAGCATCTTGAACTCGGTCGGGCGAAGTTTGACCAGTTCGCCTTCGACAAAAATCTCTCGCCGCCCAAAGTCAATCTTCAAACGATCATCAACCTCAATTGGTTCTCGAACCGGTGCACTCGGAATCTCGGTACGTCGGATGACGGCCCGCACTCGACTGACCATTTCTCGGGGGCTGAAGGGCTTGGTGATGTAGTCGTCGGCGCCGAGCTCCAAGCCGCGAACCCGGTCTTCTTCCTCCCCTTTGGCGGTCAGCATAATCACTGGAACGGTCGAGATCTCACGGAGCATCTGCAGCGCCTCGAAGCCGTCCATGTCTGGCATCATCACATCAAGCAGGATAAGGTCGGGCAGGCGATCTCGCAGCAGCTCGAGGGCTTCGGTTCCTGAGGTGGCTTCAATCACCTCAAATCCGTCGTGTTCTAGATTGAGACGGATGAAGTGAATCATCCTGGGCTCGTCGTCGACGACAAGCACGCGACGAGGCCTGGAATCCTGCATGCTACTCCCTGACGAAGCCGATCAGTTCTTCTTCTTCTGCAGTGGGGAGGATTTCCATAAAAGTGACCCGGTGCATGGGCCATACGACGGTAACGACGTTCCCGTCAATATAAGGCAGATCCTTGCCGTCTCTCCTTCGGGGGTTGTTTACCGTGACGGCCGTATCGGTGGGGGCGGGAAGCTCATCAACTTCTCCCAATACGGGATCCTCGCCGGTTAGATGGATTAAGACTGTGGTTGGCATGGTTTGTCCTGCTTAGCCGCGAATTCTCGAAACGACCTGCAGCTGCATACTCCCAAGTTGGATGATGTCCTTGTTTCGCAACTCTTTAGGTTCTTGTGGTTCGATGCGCTTTCCGTTGATGAGTGTACCGTTGACCGAATCAAGGTCGACAACATGAACCCCTGTCTCGTCCAATCGGATCTCAGCATGAAGCCTGGAGATTCCCTGATCCTGGGCACCGTAAGTGTCAAGATCAACATCCGGCACAATGGCTTGGCTGCCGGCCGATCGACCCAACGTGTAATTTTCTCTTCCTACCAATGAAACCATATCCCCAGTCTTCATAACCCGCAACCCGAAAATGGCTCCCGCCGCCAGACCGGGGCCGATCGGAGAAACCTCGCTAGTATCCGCGCGGTCGAGTTCAAGAAATTCACTTCCCGGACCGATGGGTGCCGTGTGAACCAGCCGTGTGCCGCACTCGCTGCAGTACAGGGTGCCTACGAATTCTGAGTGCTTGCAAGTTGGGCATTCGATCATGACTCGCCCTCGCCGGTCCTCGCGGGAATCATCAGTGCTCGCGTCCCATACTTGAGCACCTTCTCGCCTTCGCTGGAAAGCCGCCGCGAGTGCGCCAGCCGATCAGCCTCATTCAGGGCCGATTTCGCGAGCTCGCGCTCGCCGCTCGCCAGTAGCTGTGTCGCAAGATTTTCCAGGCGGCGGGCGGCTTGAGCAGATTGACCAAGCTCCGCCTCGTGTCGGGCTTTCTCCTGCATTCGGTAGAGCGAAATTTGGCTTAGGGCGGCGGTGATTTCCTCCGACGGGGGATCCATATCCGGGTCCTCCGAAACTGGGATCCGGACCTCCAGCGGGAGTGCAATATTCTCGTTCCCTTTTCCGAGTATATCTCCATCAATTGTAAAGTGAGCCAGTGTAAGCTCCGATATCTTCCCGATGGGATGGATTACCATCTCAAGTAAGACTCGCACAATCCCATCCCTGGGCAGATTTCCTAATGTCATAGGCAAGCTGTCGCCCATTGGCATGGGTTCCGGCAGCAGCCGGAATGCCGAGCGCAGGTCGACCTGCTGGGCAACAGAACCCTCCAGTCGCATGCGGCTGGCGACTGTGCGGCCCAGCTTTTCAAAAATGTCCTCCATCACTCCCATAATAGCCTCGGGAGTGTCGAGAAACGCGACTCCACCACCTGTCCTGCTCGCTAGATCGTCCAAAAGACGATCACTCCAGTCGCTCCCGATCCCGACACCGTGGATGATAATTCCCTGATCGGCTGAAATGTCTGCCATCTGGATGCATTCGTTCTCGTCGCCGTAGGTCCGGCCATCTGTCAGTAGAATTAGATGATTGATCCCATCCCGCGAAAAGTTACGCTGTATTTCGCCGAGCCCCATACGCAGTCCCTGGGCGATCTCGGTGCCGCCCCCAGCTTGAAGTTGACTCAGCCGAGCGCGGGCGACCGACATATCCTTGGCCTGATCCGGCGAAACGATCAGCTCTGCGCGATCGCTAAACGCGACAATCGAAGTTGAATCACCCTCAGTCAACCCTTTCATGATTTTCAGGGTCGCCGTTCTAAGATGATCCAGTCGCTCCCCGCGCATCGATGTAGAGCGATCGATGACAATCGACAGGTTGATGGGAGGTCTAATTTCTGGAAGGTCCTGGCTAGGTTCAATATCGATAAGCAGGTAGTGGACCTGTGGTTCATCAAGTTGCAGCAGTTTGGCGCGACTCTGGATCACCTTGGCCTTAAAACTGGCCTTGGAGATCATTTTCGCTTCAAACTCCATTAGCTCTAGGTCATATGACTCGCGCTGGCTTGAATCGATAAGCAGCTCGTATGCCCGGTTGACTTGGAGGAACAGTTCGGTGGCTTGAGGGCCTTCGTTCTGATCAGGATGCAGCCTGAGGGCCGCTTCGCGATAAGCGCGGCGAATGTCCTCCTCAGAGGCATTGCGTGGCACGCCTAGGATGGCGTAATAATCAAGCTCTCCAGTCAAAAGAGTTCTGCCTTACGTTGGCGGGAAATAGACAAGGACCGCAGTGATGTTATCTGGGCCCCCGGCGGCGTTTGCTGCGCGAACGAGTTCATCGCACGCCGCTTGCGGATGGTCTGCCCCCCACGCTATTCGTTGGATCTCCTTGTCAGGAACGACCCCCCAAAGGCCATCCGAACATATGAGGAGAAAGCCGTTTTGCGGAACGGGATAAGTCTCAACATCGACTTCGAGATTGGATCCCTGTCCAATGGCCTTATAGAGCACATTGCGTTGCGGATGCACAGCTGCTTCAGCCTCCGTAATCTGACCCAATTCAACCAGCCGGTTGACCAGTGAGTGATCCCTGGTAACCACCTTTGTTTCATGCTGAGTCAGGATGTAGGCGCGACTGTCACCGACATGCCCGATGGTCATCTGGTTTCCAAGCACCAGCGCCGTGGTCAGTGTGGTGCCACCCCCCGGTACCTTATTCACAACGGATTGATTCGCATCCTGGAGGGCCTGGCGCACCAAGTCCTGAAGGGGCTTGCTATCCGCAGTTCCATTCGGTTCGAAGAGTTTCAGAAGCGGTTCAGCTGAGAGCCGATGGGCAACTGAGCGGACAGAGAGCGCGCTGGCCACTTCGCCTGACCTATGGCCTCCCATCCCATCCGCAACAATAAAGAGGCCGAAATTCGGCACCGCATTCTCCCCGTAAGAGCTGCCAAGAAGAAAAAATAAGGCGTCTTCATTGTGAGCGCGTTCGACACCCGTCGAATTCGAGCTTCCCACCAGCGTGTAATTGCTGAGCGCAGTCCCGTCGATAGCTGCCGGATCAAGAGGCGCGGTCTCGATGCCGTCTGGGCTGGCTTCCTCAAGATCTGTGGGAGCTTTGCCGAAAATGCGTTGAAGGAAGGTCATGAAATTCTGTATGGCTTTTCCACAGTCTCCGCCGCTACGTTAGAAGCGCATAGACACGATGATCGTTTGATCCGAAGTAGATCCGATTGTCACTTACTGTCGGCGTACCGACTATCGGCCCACCGGTTTGGAATTGCCATCTCTTACGCCCAGAGCGCATGTCCAGACAATACATGGATCCATCTACCGAACCGCAAAATATTGAGTCTTCGAAAATTGTTGGAGAGCCTGTTACCTGATGCTCTGTCTGAAAGTGCCAGATTTCCCGGCCGCCTTTCGTGTCGATAGCATAGACCCGGCCATCCGCGCAACCGGTATAAATGCGACCTTCGGCAATCGCGGGGGAAGATATGGTAGGTCGACCCATTCTGAACTTCCAGATTTGCCAACCAGCCTCTGCTTCGACCGCATAAAGGGACCAATCCATGCATCCAAAATAAAGCATGCCGTCTAACAGGATCGGCGAGGAAGTAATCCCACGTTTTGCCTTGCCGAAGCGCCACTTGAGTTCGCCACTGAAGTCGTAGCAGTAGAAGTCGCTGCTTTCACAGCCGAAGTAGACCCGATCGTCGACGATCAGCGGCGTAGAGCGAATGGCTCCGGCAACCTCCTGCTTCCAGGCGGCGGCTCCGTTGAACATATTGACAACGTGCAATCTAGCATCATCAGCGCCGACGAAGATGTGGCCTTCAGAAACTACGGGTGAGGATCTAATTGGGCCACCAGCATAATAGGTCCACGCAAGGGTCCCCTTCTCCGCCGAGAGCGCATACATGCGTGTATCCTCGGAAGACACAAAAATCAATTCGTCATCATTAGCCGGCTTGCTCACGATACCACCCTCTGTAGCGTACTTCCAGATAAATTCTCCTGACTTTGCATCCAGAGCGTAAAGATTGTTGTCGTAGCAACCAATGTAGACAACGCCGTTGACCACGAGTGGCGAACCCCGCACCTCATCCTCACACTCGAAGGACCAGACTTCTTGAACCTCATTGCGCGGAAGGCCAGCGGTAGCGGCCGTACGTGGCGAAACCAGGATCCCCGTTTCCTTTGCCACGGCCATCAGAGAGGTCTTCATAGCTTCGGCGGTGGGGAAACGATCCGCGGGATCGTAGGACAACGAAGCGTTAATGGTTGATTCGAGCTCCGGTGAGACCTTATCGTTGATATCGCGAATAGGTCTTTCAGAGAACGAGAACGGCGGCTCGGCGCGTGGATCGCGGCGCGTCAACAGATGGTGAACTGTAGCCCCAAGCGCATAAATATCACCTGCTGGGGAAGCTTCGCCTCGGTACTGCTCGGGAGGGGCGTAGCCATCCGTGCCGATCATGGTGCCCTTTTGACCCGGCTGGAAATTGCGGGCAATGCCGAAATCGATCAGCCGAATACTGCTGTGGTCGTCGATCATGATGTTGGAAGGCTTGACATCGCGGAAGATGACAGGTTGCGGCTTGTGGGCGTGCAGGTAGTCCAATACATCACAGAGCTCAATGGCCCACTTAACGACCTGATCCTCGGGCAGGAAGTCGTCCGATTCTCTGAGCACCGCCTCCAAGTCCTTACCTTCAATGAACTCCATGACAAGGTAGGAGCTGCTGTCATGCGTGAAGTAATCATAGATTCTAGGAATGGCAGGGTGCGAAAGGGTAGCCAACAGGTCCGCCTCTCGCTCAAAATTGCGCACAATCATCTCGTGCATGGCAGGATCGGTGGCCATGTTGATCATCTCTTTGACGGCCACCGTTTTGGTTACATTAGGGAAGTGCAAATCGCGTGCTCGGTAGACAGAGCTCATGCCGCCTGCGCCATGAAGCGCAAGTATGAGGTACCGCTCTTGTAAGGTAACCCCTGGCTCTAGTTGGCCGAGTTGAGCGGTTTCGGTGGTGACATCACCGAGCGCTTTGGTAGTCCTCTTCATATGAAGAAGCTCCTTCAAAGGGCAGAAAGGAGCAATCCCGCGAGATTATAGCATGCTCACTTTTTGGCGCAATGAAACCGTGATGCTAGTGGATTCTTAAGCCAAAAAACGGGTCAGGATTGCCGAACAAGAAGACGATCGGCCAAATTCTGGAGCTCAGAAGCTGCAGGCTCGGAGGGATTTGCAGAGACGAGGCTGTCAAATGCAAGGCTCGTTTGCTCAGCTGCGGCAGTGTGCGCGGCGCTTCGAGCGCCAGAATCATCGAGAGCTGCCATGATTTCCTCATTGCTGGCCTCTACATCTTTCCAGAGGAGGCCGAAATCATTGGAATTATTGAGCGCGTACATCGGCGGGTAGGAAGGCTTCCTGGTTTCTACATCTGTGCCGACCGGTTTCCCCAAGCTATCTTGGCTGCCCCACGTGCCTAATACATCGTCTAAGATCTGAAATGCCAGGCCCAGATGGTGCCCGAATGCCTTATAGGCCTTGATGGCGTCGTCGGAAGCACCCGCGCTCATTGCTCCAGCTGCCGCGCTCGCAGCAACCAGTGATGCGGTTTTGTTCCGGATCATATCGAGATACCGCTCAAGAACATTCTCCCCATCGACATTGAAACTCAAATCGAGATATTGTCCCTTCGTTAAATCCAGACAACTTTCATCAAGCAGCTGCTGAACGCGCAGAACGGTTGAAGCGTCGTGGCCGATTTCTAACAAACGATAGCTGGAGAGTCCAGCGAGCGCGAACAAGGCATCCCCGGCGTTCACGGCCTGGGGCAATCCCCATAGTTTCCAGACCGTTGGACGATGGCGACGCAGATCGCTGCCATCCTCGATGTCGTCATGGATCAGAGAGAAATTATGAATTAGTTCGATGCCGGTCGCGGCGGGAACGGCCTTTTTCCAATCGCCGCCGGCTGCCGCGTTGGATAGGAGGCAGAGCAGCGGTCGGATTCCCTTGCCGGAACCTCCATCATCGTCCCAGCCAAAATGGTGGGCGGCCATCTGATAAAGCTCTGCGGAGGATCCTTCGCGAAGCAGTTCCGAGATAAGCCGTAAATCCGCATGCACGGCCTCGAGCATCTGCGGGGTTAGATCAGACTCTTGGCTCATGGTGTTCCACTCAAGGGCTTGAGAACATCTTTGCCTTTCGGAGGGTTTCGAGATCGCGCGAACCGGTTGCAAACATGCACACGCGCAACTCTTCCAGCGTCTGATCGATGAGGGCCGCTACGGCCTGGGAGGAATCAACCGCCGCCCGAAGGAACGGCCCAGCCATACCGCCAAGCTGTGCGCCCAGTGCGATTGACTTAGCGAGATCCAGACCACTTCGCAGACCACCAGAAGCAATGACGGGAATATTCGGGAGCGCGTCGCGAACCTGGCGCACGGCTTCCGCAGTCGGAATTCCCCAGTCCACAAATCGTGAGGCGAGGTCTGCCTGCGCCTGCTCGACGGCTCGGTGCATCTCAACCTGTGACCACGATGTACCGCCGGCACCTGCCACATCGATGGCCGCAACACCTGCCTCAGCGAGGCGCGTGGCGACGGAGGCTGAGATTCCCCAACCGACTTCCTTTGCAATCACGGGGACGGAAATGGTTTTAACCAGCGCGTCGATCTTGGATAACAAGTCGCCGAAGTTGGTATCCCCTTCCGGCTGCACTGCCTCCTGAAGTGAGTTTAGGTGCAGCACCAGTGCATCCGCTTCAATCATGTCGATCGCCCGCTGCGCCTCTTCCGTGCCGTACCCGTAATTGAGCTGAACCGCACCCAGATTGGCAAACATCAGCGCGTCGGGAGCAATTTCACGCATATTGAAGGTGTCTGCCAGACTTGGATCTTCAATTGCAGCGCGCTGGGAGCCCAAGCCCATTGCAATGCCCGCACCCTGGGCTGCGGTGGCTAAATTCCGGTTGATATCGCGCGCTTGCGCCGTGCCGCCGGTCATAGAAGAAATGAGCAGGGGGGCAGACAGCGTTTTGCCCAGAAACTCTTGCGAGATATCGATCTCCTCCAGGTCCAGTTCCGGGAGCGCGTTGTGTTCGAAATGCAGATGCTCAAAACCAGTAATCAATCCGGAATTGACATTCTCTTCCAGGTTGACTCGGATGTGGTCTGCTTTTCGTTCCGCCGTAACTTTGCTCATATGGGGGTGTTGAATGAGAGGATAATATCAGCGCGGATTAACTGCGTCAAATTGGAGCTATTCAATTACAATAGCCCGCGCTAGGAGGGACCACATGGCTGAAACCGAAACATTTACCGAAATCCAGACAATCATCGTAGACCTGCTGGGAGCAGAAGAGGGCAAGGTCACGTCGGATGCTAGATTCCGTGAGGATCTCGAAGCAGATTCCCTCGATCTGGTTGAGCTCATCATGGCCTTTGAGGAAAAATTCGGCGGCGAAATCTCTGATGAGGATGCTCAGAAGATCACGACCGTTGGGCAGGCTGTCGAGTACATCGACTCCAATATGCGCTAAGACGTCCAACCCTCATAATGAACTGGCCGGCAATTTTGCCGGCCAGTTTGATTCTCTCCAATTTGTCTCTTCCTCTTAGGGCGCTCGAAACGAGCGATGGGTATCAGGCCCTACGATTTAGCGCGCGACTTATTGTTTGAACTCGAAGCGGGCCGCTTAAGCATTTTCTGCAGCCGCCGTTGCTCCCGACTTTGGGCCTTGAAGAAATCTTCCATAAATTCGGATCGGCGCAGCCGGATTGCAATCGGCGCAACAGCACGGATATCGTTGGTTGATGCCTTGTGCCGACCGTCCGCTACCGCGCGGGCTCGGGCGGCCTCGAAGAGTGATATCTCAGCGCGCAGCGAATCGACTCTCATTTCCTTTATTAGGTTCAATCCATATCGCTCAGCTTCTTTGGTGAGGGTCACTTTGGACAATAACTCGCGGGCTGATTGAAGCTCCTCGCGAACAAGCGCCGTCGCATTTGCATATTCGCGCACGACCTGGCGCGGATTGGTCCGGTATGCAATTGTGCGTCGATAAGCCTCCAGCCGCTGCTTCTTACCTTTCAATCCTCTTACCAGTACGCGTAACCCGAACCGATCCAAGATCTGGGGACGCAAGCGACCTTCCTCCGGATTCATGGATCCGATCAACACGAATCGAGACCGGTATGAGGCTGCAAGCGAGCCACGGCGAACAGTGTAGGATCCTTGAGCGGCCGCATCCAAAATAGCATCCACGATTTCATCATCCAACATGTTCACTTCGTCGATGTACAGTAGGTTGCGATCCGCTTGAGACAGAATTCCGCGACGGAGGCGGTGACGGTAGTGCGACCCAGTTTTAGAGTCGAGGCCACCGATAACGTCTTTCAGTCCCGCATTCAGCGGCAGTTCGATAAGTTTGACCGAGTCCCGGTAAACCAAAGTTTCGCCCTCACCATACTTCCGAGCGCAATCTGGGCATACTTCGTCAATGCCTCCGGTTTCAATGTCCTCTGGCAAGCAGCCATAAGGACAAAGGCTACGATCGACTTCCGGTAACAGGTTGATCAGACCGCGTACCGCGGTTGATTTGCCTGTGCCCCGATTTCCAATTAACAGCACACCATCCACATTGGGGTTGATGAGGCTGAGTACTAAGGCCAGCTTCATTTCCGACTGCCCAACAAGAGCAAGGAAGGGGAATGGGAGTGCTTCGGCGAGTCCTAAATCCTCCGCAAGCGGCGCCTCAAGAAATCGTTGGGCTCCAGCCGCGCGGAGCAGCTCGGTAATGGTCCGTGCCTGTTCCATCAATGGACTCGTTCCTCAGCTTCGGCGCGCAACCGAGCCAAGCGGTCGGCCTGCCGCCCTTCGCCGCGAGCCAGGCGGCGTTGCTCGGCCTCCGTCTCTGCATTGAGGCGCGGTACTCGGGTCGGCTCACCGGAAGAGTCGAGCGCGACATATACGAGGTATGCAGTGTTGGTGTGCGTGCGATCGCCGGAGCGAGGATCTTCTGCAACGACCTGCACCCGGGTCTCGATCGAGGAATTGCCGACGTAGGTGACCTCGGCCTCAAGCGTCACAAGATCGCCAATCCGAATGGCAGAATGAAAACTCATTTGATCGATGGCGACGGTAACCACCTGAGATTGTGCGTGTCGCATCGCAGCAAGAGCGCCGGCCTCGTCAGCAAGCTTCATGATCCAGCCGCCGTGAACCGATCCCATCAAGTTCGCGAATTGAGGATGCATCAACTGAGATAAGGTTACGCGAGATTCGGCGACAGACTTCGGGTCTTTCAATCCAAGTCTTCCTTATGTTCACCATGATCCAGTGTCGTCAAATACTCGCGATCTTCATCGAAGATATCCACAACTTCGAAAGGCAGCTCGGCCATCATAGGCGGCAATGGAACGGTGGCTGGAGGGCGGATCCGGTCCGGCTTCGGTGGAGGATCGCGCCGCGCGAGCAGCCCATCCTGAATTCTCCGTCTCAGGATTCGGGGCTCTGTCGTCATCCAACCGGCATAGACGCCGTGTACATCGTACACGTCCTTTCTGGGGGTAACCCAACCTATCCATTCTCCTACAGTGCTGTAGACGTATGGATAGATCATCATTGCCACCCAGTCGCCTGGCGTGTTGTATATCGGAATAGGTTTATAAATAGATTCTTGCATTGGACCCGATGCTTCGATTATACAGGTCGGCTTTGCTACAGAGAGCCTGTAGGACTATTGGACGTCTGAGTACGTCCACATGCGATTTACACCGAAATTCCAAAGGAGTACAACAAGTACTGCTACGACCAGAGCCAAATTTTCACCGACGGCTAAGGCCAGGCTGCTGCTTGCCTCACGTGGCAAAAGCGCTTCGACAAGCGCGATCGTTATGGGCTGGACGAGAACAAACACCCCGGTCCGGATTGTCAACCCAACTAAGCTGACGATAAGGAATTGAGATGCCTGGCGGCCTACTGGCTTGCTGCGCGAGTCAGGATACGTCCAATAGCGATTCCATAGAAAGTTGCTGATCACCGCAGCCGAAAAGGACATAGCCTGTGCAATTGCAGCCGGGATGCCGACCACGTTGCGTAGTAAATTAAAGGTGCCAAAATCAACAACGGCGCCAATAGTGCCGACAACCGAGAATTTGAAAAACCGGGTCAGCTCGCGGCGCTGATTCAGATGCGACTCCTAAAATCCTCGATCGTCGCGCGGAGCCCTTCCTCAAGGGACACGCTGGGCTCCCAACCCAAGACATCCTTTGCTCGGCCGATGTCTGGCCTCCGCTGCTGAGGGTCGGCTCGGTCCCGTCGGTCGGCCAAATACTCCAGCCCGCCTTCGCTCCCGGTGAGCTGCACCACGATATTTGCCAACTCCTCGATTGTCATCTCCACTGGATTTCCAATATTTATCGGTTCGTGTACCTTCGTTTCCATGAGTAGGAGCAGCCCTTCAATGAGATCGTCAATGTAGCAGAAACTGCGCGTCTGCTGACCATCCCCGTAGATGGTCAGGGGCTCGCCTTCGATTGCCTGCCGAAGAAAATTCGGTACCGCTCGGCCATCGTCCAGCCGCATTCTGGGACCGTACGTATTGAATATCCTCACGATGCGCGTATCCATCTCATGGTACCGGTGGTAGGCCATCGTGATGGCTTCAGCAAATCGCTTGGCTTCGTCGTACATCGATCGAGGTCCAATCGGATCAACATGCCCCCAATAATCCTCCCGCTGCGGATGCTGCTCAGGATCACCATAAACCTCTGAGGTGGAGGCCAGCAAAAATATGGCCTCGTTGACTCGAGCCAGACCCAACGCATTGTGTGTGCCTAGCGCGCCCACTTTTAGTGTTTGAATGGGTAGCTGAGGGTATCCATAGGGAGACATAGGATTCGGACTGGCGGGAGAAGCAAGATGCCAGATCGCATCCACCTTGCCAGAGACGGATATGAATTTCGAAACATCGTGTCGGATGTAGTGAAAGCGCTCATGGCCTGCCAGCTCTGCAATGTTCTCTTCGTCACCCGTCACAAGGTTGTCAATAGCAACGACCTCATGACCCTCGTCGATCAACCGGTTGCAGAGATGTGATCCGATAAACCCGGCCCCGCCAGTTACGACAACTCGCATCGTGTGCCTTCCTTCAGAGCGGGTGTCATGGCTTCCAATCTATCGCGATCGTGAGCCCGTCTCCCGTCAATTGCTGGCCTGCGGCGCTCGCAGCATCCACTATCCAAACGTCACCTCGATAGATCAGCGCCAAACGGTCGCCATCGGGCGACCAGGAGGGCGGAGACAGTTCGTTTTGGGCGATCCCTTGCTCTCCGGGTTTGGGAAATATGGCTTGGGCATTGCTCCCATCTCGATCCATCACCATAAGTCGGTAACTGCTAGCTTCACTCTGCAGTGGAGAGAGTGCCTGCAAGAAGGCGACCTGAGAGGCGATCTCGCCCGATTCTGCCAACTCAACGGGAGATGAGGAAGGATAGGCAAACATGCCGGTTCGCACCGCAAGCTGGAGAGGAGCTTCCCCCAATCCGCTGATCGCCACCAAGTCGAAAACCGGCGAGGCCTCCGGATCCTCGATCCCGAGCGGCGGGGCGTGATTGACCAAGTACAGCGTGCGACTATTGGGTCCCCAGGCGACACCGGGAACCCAAGCCCAATCGCTGCCGGTGAGCAATGGAACAATTTCAATTAGCGGTTCGAAGGCCGGCTCTCGCGAATCGATGAGACCAACGCTGTCTGCTTGAGCGTATGCAATGTGCACTCCATCCGGGGCCCATGCAAAGGAAGTCCCCCACCAACCGTACTGACCTCCGGGGTTAGGTGGCAAGAGCTCGCGCTCCCGCAGAACGTGCCCACCGGAGCTTAGATTGACCAAGATCAAGTCGTTGTTAGCCTGCCAGCCGGGGGGCGACTGGCGAGGTTCGGTGGTCGAGTATGCGAGAACTGGCGAATCAGATTCTGGCGCCCAATCCGCGAAATGTACAATGTTGCGCGCCTTGAGATCGATTGGGTCGGCATCCTCATCTTCAACATCCACCACCCATAGCGAATTGAAGTCATCGCCATCGTCATCCAGTCCACGCGTGTAGAGCAGCCACTTGCTATCGGGTGACAGTCGGAAGACCTGGCCATCCAGATCACCGGACACGACAACCGGGCGCCTGTTGGCGGAATTGCCTTCAATCACCCAGGCATTGCCTCCCGAAAGGTAGGCCAGAGTGCCCTGGACGTTCAGCGGCGTGTGGGCGGCCTGTGCTCCAATCATGATAATCTCGGGCAGCGGCTCGAGCACAATGGTGCGCTTTACCGGCTGCCGAGACATCTCGTCGCCTTCTTCCTCGACGATACGATAAGTGATCTCTTCCATGCCGTTTGAGCCGGCCTGGAGCAGCCGCGTCTGACCCTCGGGTAGGCCCTCATTGCGGATCGTTTGTCGTGAAAACGGGAGAATAAGCTCTTCAACTTCGAACCGCTCCTCACGTCGAATAACCACGATCTTCGTGCCGTCGGTGACGACGGTGTAGCCTGGCGGATCCGCTCGATCGAGTTCACCGAGCGTCACGCCACCTTGATCCAATACGAATTGAACGGTTGAGCCAGCCGGTACTGGGAGGTCGATGGCGCCGCCGTCTACGAGGATCTGCACATCAATAGTGGCAGCGGTTGCCCGCGGACTAACGCACCCTGTAATCATGGCGAGCGCTAGCATTAGCCAATAGCGGTTGAAATTGCGCGTTGGTATAATTGCTCGCTACCTCGGGGTGCCGACAATAGCAATTTGGCCGTCGGCAATAGCAAACGAGGTAATCCGGATCCCGGTGGCCATGGAGCCCAGTGTGCCAGTAAAGGCCTCGGTGAGCAACTCCGAGAGAACCGTTGTCAAGGCGCCAGGTGCGGGGACCGGTCCAAACTCAGCCGTTGTGATATCAAATTCGACATCGCCGCCAGAACTAATTATGGGTTGAATGCTAAGCAGAGCGCCGGCCTCGAAGACCCCCGCGCTGGCGGTGCCATAGATCCTGATCTCTCCATCTCGCAGGAAGACCTGTGGATGCCGCAGGATTGGGTTTTCATCACTTTCAAACCGCTCCGACAAGAAGGACGTCAATTGCTGCTCGGAAATCACCAAAGTAACCTGACCCGTGTCCAATGACAAAGCGGAATCCCAGTTGTCCGCTAATTCCGTCGCGCTGGCTTCGGAGGCCGGGATAATCTCCGCAGGCGGCTCAGGTCCGCCAACGCTGATCTGGCAAGCGATGCCGGCAACAGCGATGGAAACAGCAAGTAGGAATGGGTTAAAGCCAAACTTAAATGGAAGCATCTGGAAAAATGGCGCGGGATTATAGCATGCAGGGGAACCTGGAGGCGAAGCTGGAGGCGCTGCTTTTTGCCTCGCCAGGACCGGCGACAATCGATCAGCTTGCTACCGCACTGGAAGTAAGGACGGCGGAGGTCAAGTCCGCTCTATCGAATCTGGAAGCTCAATACGCAGACCGCGGATTACGCATCCAGTATCACCAAGGCGGCGCTCAAATGACAAGCGCCCCGGAGTACGCACCCGAGATTGAAAGGCTGCTCCAGCTCGACAGCCAAACCCACTTGAGCCGAGCAGCTCTCGAGGTGTTGGCGATTATCACTTATCGCCAGCCGATCACACGGCCGGAGATCGATTCCATCCGGGGGGTTAACTCTGATTCATCACTCAAGACCTTGCTTCGCTATGGCCTGATTGAGGAAATCGGTCGCACGAGCGGACCGGGCCGACCCATCCTCTACGGAACAAGCGGAGAATTTCTCCAACACTTCGGCCTCAGCTCACTCGAACAGCTGCCCGAGATCGAGGCCGGGACTAACAAAGTGCTGCCACAATCAAACGGATCCGAACTACCTGGCGAGAGTGGGGCGCAGAAGAAAGATTCGAGCGAGCAAGATTCCGATCTTCCTGGCGAGAATGAGCAACAGGAGAAAGAGCCGAGCGAGAAAGGCTCCGATCTTCCTGGCGAGGACGGGGCTCAAGAGCATGGCCCGAGCGAGCAAGTTTCTGATGGCTCCTGATGCGCCGAAGCTACAGAAGGCTATGGCCCAGGCTGGGTATGGTTCCCGGCGTGCATGCGAACGCATGATTCGAGAGGGCAAGGTAACCGTGAACGGTAAGCGCGCTAATTTGGGCCTCCGCGCCGATCCATCAGTAGACGCCATAGTGGTGGATGGGGAGCCCATGCGAGGGCCCGACCCGTTAGTCTATGTAGTACTTCATAAGCCGCCAAGAGTGCTTACTTCGCTCGCCTCGCAGGGTGGCTGGCCCACCGTTATCGATCTCGTTGATGTCGATACACGCGTCTATCCCGTTGGCCGATTGGACCTGGAGAGCGAAGGGCTCATCCTGCTTACCAACGATGGAGAGCTTGCGCACGTGCTAACGCATCCATCATTCGCCCATGAGAAGGAATACCGGGTGCTCCTGGATCAACACCCTAGCGAAAATCAGTTGCGTTCGTGGCGTGAAGGAGTCACGATTGTGGACCTAGGTCAAACAGCTCCGGCAAAGGTCTGGATCGAGGACCGGTCGGAGCCTTGGGTTGGGGTCATCATGAAGCAAGGAATGAAACGCCAAATTCGGGAGACCGCCCGCACGCTCGGCCTCAAGGTCGAGCGCATCGTCCGCGTTCGCATGGCCAGTCTAGAACTGGGGGAATTGGAATCGGGAACGTGGCGGTATCTGACGAACCACGAAATTGAAGACCTTCGGCTTTCGGTAAACTCGCCCGCTGGGGCTAGACAAATCCATGACAACTAACGAACGCACCGACAACTGGCTTGAACGTCTGCTGTCGGTTCGCGTCGACGTGAATGCAGAAACAATCATTTTTGCCGGCATTCTGGTGGCGGCGGTGCTCACGCGCTTTTACGATCTTGAGACGCGTGTGATGAGCCACGATGAGAGCCTGCACACTTTCTACTCTTGGGAGCTGGCAGAAGGCCGCGGCTTCCAGCACACGCCTCTGATGCATGGCCCGTTGCAGTTCCACCTGGTGGCGCTTTCCTATTTCCTCTTTGGGGATTCAGATGCATCGGCCCGCATCCCTGCCGCACTTGCGGGTGTGGCAGCAATTGCTCTGGTTTGGGTCTTCCGTCGCTGGCTGGGAAAGACCGGCGCGATCGTGACCGCGGTGCTCATGTTGATCTCTCCCTTCATGCTCTTCTACAGTCGCTATGTGCGCAATGAAATCTTCGTTGTAGTTCTGGCGCTGCTCATGTTTTGGGCTGTGTTCCGATACTTTGAGACACGCGGAACCCGCTGGCTGTATCTCCTGGCCGTGACGCTTGCGCTGCACTTTGCCACGAAAGAAACTGCGTTCCTGTATACAGCCCAGATGTTCATCTTCCTGGCGGGAATGTTCGCGTGGCGACTATATAACGAGCGATGGCGCATTGAAGGCCTACGCAGGCTCTTTATGGCCGGCGCACTCGTCGCAGTCTTGGGTGCCGGTTTCGCGCTTGTGACTTATTTCCAGGATCGTAGTGGAGCGGATCCGGGCGTGATTCAGCCGCTAGATCCCGGCGCAGAGATTTTGCCCGGCACCGGTCTCTCCCCGGTCATCGCGGCGGGCGCCCTCTTGGCGATCGCTGGCTTGGCGATGATTGTCGTGGCCTTGATCCGTGAATTTGGCCGGCGCCTCAGAACCGATTTTCCAACGTTGGATTTGCTGGTGATTATCGGTACGCTGTCTCTGCCTCATGTAGCGGCCATCCCGGCCGATTTTCTGGGCTGGGATCCACTGGCCTATCAGGACCCGGCCTCGTTCTGGCCAACTATGGGAGTGGTCTTGGTGCTTTTATCGATCAGTCTAGCCATTGGATTCGCGTGGGATATTCGCCGTTGGCTCCCTGTAGCTGGTGCATTCTTCCTGCCATTTATTTTGTTCTACACGACGCTCTTTACCAACCCCAACGGGATTGCAACCGGGCTGGTCGGATCTCTCGGCTATTGGCTGGTGCAGCATGGGGTTGAGCGCGGTAGTCAGCCCACGTATTACTACGCGTTAATTCAGCTGCCTTTTTATGAATTCCTGCCGGCGGTGGGAGCGCTGCTGGCCCTCGCGTTCGGCGTCAGAAACTTTCGTATGCCTCGCAAACGCTCGGCCAATGCAGAGCATCAAGAACCCACGAAGTTTCCCATGATTCCGCTCCTCGGCTTCTGGGCGATTACTTCCTTTGTCGGTTATTCATTTGCGGGAGAGCGCATGCCGTGGCTTACGGTGCATATTGCGCTACCCTTGATCTTTTTGGCGGGTTGGGCTTTTGGCCGGTTCATCGAATCAGTTAACTGGACCCGCATGAAGAACAGTAGAGGATGGTTGTTGGCGCTGCTGATTCTGGTCCTTGCTATCTCTACTTCGCGCGCCTTAGGTTACTTGCTTGCCCCAGAGGCGCCATTCCAGGGCAGCACGCTCAATGAGCTCAGGGTAACGAACGGGTTCCTGGCTGCGGCCGGAGTTGCACTCGGATCGGTAATCGCGATTGTGTATTGGCGACGCAATTGGTCATTGGTGAACGTGCGCCAGATGGCGGGGGCCATTGTGCTTGCGATCCTGGGATTCTTGACTTTGAGGACTGCCTTCCGAGCCTCCTATATCAATTTCGACAACGCAACAGAATTCATGGTCTACGCACACTCCGCAACCGGCGTGAAGAATGTGCTGAACCAGATCGAGGATTTATCCAGGCGTACGACAGATGGTTTATCAATTCGGGTTGCGTTTGATGATGATGTCTCCTGGCCAATCAACTGGTATCTGCGCAACTTTGATGAGGCGCTGTATTACGGTCCCTCTCCAAGCCGAGATCTCCTGAATTATCCGATTGTGATCGCGGGAGATAATAATTGGGCCAAAGTCGACCCACTGATGCAAGACCGCTATGACAGCTTTGAGTACATCAGAATGTGGTGGCCCATGCAAGACTACTTTAATCTGAACGCCGCGCGATTGGGCAGCGCTCTGACCTCGCCGGAAATGCGCGGCGCGCTGTGGGATATTTGGCTTAATAGAGACTACGAGGCCTACGGACAGGTGACTGGGCGGGACTATTCGCTGGAGAATTGGAGTCCGGCAGATCGAATGCGACTGTACATTCGTAAGGACATGGGCTCTCTGATTTGGGATTATGGCGTGACCCCCGCTGCGCTGGAAGTGGAACCGTATGTTGACCCTTATGCGGACCGCATGACGACGCTCTCCGCTGGGCTGCAAATAGGAGGCGCCGGGGGAGCTCCAGGCCAACTCGCGGGACCGAGGGGAATTGCGGTCGCCCCGAGCGGGGAGCTGTACGTGGCTGATGCCATGAATCACCGTGTGCAGCGCTTCAGTGCGGACGGGCAGCTGCTCGGAGAGTGGGGGACTTTCGCGGCTGCACCTGAGGGCGGCGAAGCGCCTCCAGGTTCGTTTAATGAACCCTGGGACGTTGCGGTAGGTCCAGATGGCTCGGTTTATGTTGCGGACACATGGAACCATCGGATTCAGCGCTTTACGGCTGAGGGGCAGTATCTGAGCAGCTTCGGATCCTTTGGCCAAACTGGTGAGCCGACCGCATTCTGGGGCCCGCGTGCTATCGTCGTCGATGCTGATGGCCGAGTATTTGTGACAGATACCGGAAACAAACGGGTCGTAATATTTGATGCGGAAGGTAATTCGCTCGGCCAGTTTGGTGGGTTCGGGCTCGAGTTGGGCGGGCTTGATGAACCAGTCGGAATTGATATCGACATGGATGGTCGCGTTTACGTGGCTGATACATGGAACCAGCGTATCCAGGTATTCGAGGAAATTGGTGAGGGAAACTTCGTAGCGGTCGCCGAGTGGCCGGTGGACGGCTGGCTGGGTCAATCGCTTGAGAACAAACCCTATCTCCGGGTAAGAGAGAATGGAGATGTCTGCGTCTCTGATCCTGAGGGCTACCGAATCTTGTGCTTTGATTCGGAAGGGGAATTCAGTTTGGGATGGGGGAGCTTTGGTGGCGGCGACTCTCAGTTTGGACTACCCATCGGGCTTGCCTTTGCAGGCGATGGCTCGATTTGGGTCGTAGATGGGGCCAATAATCGAGTAATGCAGTTCCAATTGCCGGGAGGCGGATGAAACTCCACGAATATCAGTCCAAGCAGCTTTTTGCGGAGCAAGGCGTACCCATCCCCCGAGGCGAGGTAGCGGAAACACCCGCACAAGCTCGAGCGATCGCAGAGGAGCTGGGTGGTTCAGTTGTGGTGAAATCGCAAGTGCTGGTGGGAGGCCGCGGAAAGGCAGGCGGCATTCGGCTTGCAAAATCGCCGGAGGAAGCCGAGAAACTTGCTGACGAGATCCTCAAATTGGAAATAAAAGGTTTGCCGGTGCGAAAGGTCCTGGTAGATGAAGCGGCGGAGATTGAGACCGAAATCTATCTGGGAGTGACCAATGACCGAACAGAAGGCAGTCCGGTCCTGATCGCCTCGGCGGAAGGCGGCGTTGAAATTGAAGAAGTCGCCCGATCGCATCCGGACAAGATTGCCCGGGCGTGGGTTGACCCACTTATCGGTCTGCGTGACTACCAGGCGAGGAATCTGGCGGCGGCGATGGAGTTGCCGAGACAGCATTGGGCTGAGTTTTCCAGGATGGCGCACGGATTATTCAATACCTACAAGAGCTCCGACGCCACCTTGGCTGAAATCAACCCCCTGGTAATTACTAAGCAGGACAAGCTGCTAGCCCTCGACGGGAAGATCGTGCTCGACGACAACGCGCTTTACCGGCATCCCAATCTGGAGAAACTCCGCGATTTGGATGAGGAGGCGCCTTCTGAGCGCGAAGCCCGCGGAAATGGACTCACCTACGTAAAACTGGATGGAGACATTGGCTGCATGGTGAACGGGGCCGGTCTCGCTATGGCCACCATGGATGTGATTAAGGGACTGGGGGGTGAGCCAGCCAACTTCCTTGATATTGGGGGCGGGGCGGATGCCGAACGGGTAGCGGCCGCCATACAGATCATTTTGGCGGATCCGGATGTGAATTCCATGATGTTCAACATCTTCGGAGGCATCACACGCTGCGACGAGGTGGCGCGTGGAATTCTGATGGCGCTTGAGACGGTGCCCCGCGAAGTGTATTTGGTGACTCGACTGGTCGGCACCAATGAGGAATTAGGGCGCCAAATTCTGGCGGATGCCAAGATGGATACGGCCTCGTCATTATTGGAAGCGGCAAAAATGGTCATCGCAGCCTCCGAGATCGGCGTAGCCGAGTGAGCATCCTCATCGACAAAGATTCTCGTGTGCTGGTACAAGGCATCACGGGGCGAGAAGGCTTGTTTCACGCATCACAAATGCTGGATTTTGGAACCCAGGTTGTGGCCGGAGTGACGCCCGGGAAGGGCGGCGACTGGGTGCTCGATGGCAAGGTTCCAGTGTTCGATACGGTGGAACGCGCGCTGGCCGCAACGGGTGCCAACTGCAGTGTGCTCTTTGTTCCGGCGAAGTTCGCGGGAGATGCGATGCTGGAAGCGGCAGATGCAGGAGTGCCGCTTATCGTGTGCATCACGGAGGGGGTGCCGATTCAGGACATGATGAAAGTGCGAAAATTCTTGGATCAGGAAGGCGTTAGATTAGTGGGACCAAATTGTCCTGGATTGTTGACTCCTGGCGAAAGCAAGGTGGGCATCATCCCGGGTCACATCACCGATCCAGGTTCTGTGGGCGTGGTTTCTCGCTCAGGAACTCTAACCTACGAAGTCTTGTACGCGCTCCAACAACATGGCCTGGGAGTTTCGACTTGTGTGGGCATCGGCGGGGATCCGATAAACGGCACCGGTTTCACAGATACATTACAGATGTTTGAGGACGACCACCACACCGAGGCTGTCGTCATGATTGGTGAGATTGGCGGCGCGTCAGAAGAGCGGGCTGCGGAATTCATCTCATCCAGCATGACAAAGCCGGTCGTAGGTTTTATTGCGGGCCAATCGGCGCCTCCGGGCAAGCGAATGGGGCACGCGGGCGCAATTATCGAGGCCGGATCAGGGATGGCGGCAGACAAGATAGCCGCACTCCAAAGCGCTGGTGTGCGCGTAGCCGAGCATCCAGAAGCAATCCCCGAGCTGTTGAACTGACATGCCCCTTCGCGTGATCGCCGGCCTCCGCAAAGTGGAGCTCCCAGAAGCCATCCCCGAGCTGCTAAACTGAAATGCCCCTCCGCGTTATTGCTGGCCTCCGCAAAGTGGAGCTCCCAGAAGCCATCCCCGAGTTGCTAAACTGACATGCCCCTCCGCGTGATCGCCGGCAGTGCCAAGGGCCGGCGCCTGCGGATGGTGAAGGGCGACGTAACCCGCCCGATACGCGATCAAGTTAAAGAGGCCCTCTTCAACATCCTCGGGCTCGCCATACAAGAGAGCGACTTCCTGGACCGATTTGCTGGAACCGGAAGCGTGGGAATTGAAGCGATCAGCCGCGGCGCGGCGCAGGTG
>JAZGCZ010000004.1:0-6403 GCA_036477195.1 Anaerolineales bacterium
CGACAGGGGATGGATGAGGAGCTTGAGCGAGATGAGCGTGTCTTCATCGTGGGCGAAGATGTCGGACCGCGAGGTGGCGTTTTTCGCGCCACACAAGGTCTTTATGAAAAGTATGGTGAGGATCGAATCGTTGATTCGCCGCTAGCGGAGCTCTCAATAGTCGGAATCGGAATCGGGGCGGCCCTTTATGGAATGCGCCCGGTGTGCGAAATCCAGTTCGCTGATTTTATCTATCCGGCCTTCAATCAAATTGTCAGCGAGGCGGCGCGGATGTGTTATCGATCCAATGGGGAGTGGACGGTCCCGATGGTGATCCGCGCCCCCTATGGGGGTGGTATCGGCGGCGGACTCTACCACTCGCAGTCGATTGAGGCTTTCTTCGCCCACGTACCTGGCCTGAAGGTGGTTGTCCCCTCAACGCCATACCATGCAAAGGGCTTGTTCAAATCCGCGGTTCGGGACCCGAATCCGGTGATTTACCTGGAGCCGAAGAAAGGTTACCGATTGATCCGCGGGGAGGTGCCGGATGACGAAGAAGTGCTGGTTCCTATTGGGCCCGCCCGCATTTCCCGAGATGGCAATGATCTGACGGTCTTCGCGTACGGGATGATGCATCATTACGCTCTGGAAGCAGCTGAGAAGGTGGCTCAAGAGGGGATCGATACCGAGGTGGTCGACCTGATGACGCTTAAGCCGGTTGACCGAGATACCATTTTGGAATCAGTGACAAAGACTGGGAAAGCGCTGATCGTACACGAAGATAATCTAACGGTAGGCTACGGAGCAGAAATCGCGGCTATCCTCGTTGAGGAGGCCTTTGCGCACCTTGATGCTCCTGTACGTCGACTGACCGGGCCGGATATACCTGCGATGCCTTACAGTCATCCGCTGCAAGACTGGTTCATGCCCGATGCGGATAGAATCGCAGGTGCCATTCGGGAGCTGGCAGCATACTGAATTCCGCCGCGGCTCAAGGAGCGAGTAGGTTGCGGATATCGATGCAGCATGCTGGTCGGCTCCGATGTCCGGAGGGTAGCGGATATCAAGCACGGATCTGTGCCAGACGGAGAGAAGTATGACAACTGAGGTCATCATGCCCCAGCTTGGTGAGTCCGTGGTCGAAGGGACCGTCACCAAGTGGCTCAGAGGTGAGGCCGATACCATTGAGGACTTCGAGCCGCTGGTAGAAATCAACACCGACAAGGTCGATACCGAGGTGCCATCTCCGGCCGCGGGCACGATCCTGAAGCTATTTGTCCAGGAGGGCGAGACGGTGAAGGCGGGCACGCTGCTGGCCGTGATCGGAGATCCGGGAGAGGAAGTTCCGGACGCGCCGATGGTCCTCCATGAAAATGGAGGCTCGGATTCTCCAGCGGATACGCGCGTGGATGAGGTAACGGCAGCAGCTTCCGCTGAGACCAAGGTTACGGGCGCGCCTGCGGATACGCCCTCCCCGAGTCCATCCAAAGCACAGAGAGAGGATCTCGGCTTCATCTCCCCGGTGGTTGCCCGCATCGCGGCTGAACACAAGGTGGATTTGAGTCAGGTAACTGGAACCGGTAGTGGAGGCCGGATCACAAAGAAAGACGTACTGGCCTTCGTCGAGGGCGGCCAACCGGCCGCGCCTTGGGAGGAACCGGCCTCGGGTGAACTCTTCCGGCCGACCGAGGAGATCTTTGGAAAGAAACCACCCGCGCCTGCAGCAACCGCCGCGGCAGACAAAGGTCTGCAAGCGGGAACTGTCATTCCACTAGATGCCGTCCGCACACGGATCGCTGAGCACATGGTTCGCTCCAGGCGAACCAGCGCGCACGTCACCACACTGATGGAAGTGGACCTGGGTCGGGTGATTACGCATCGCAAATCGCACAAGGATTCATTTGCACGCGAAGGGGTCAATCTAACCCTCACCGCTTATTTTGTGGCGGCGGCCGTGGAAGCATTGAAAGAAGTTCCCATCGTCAACTCATCATTTAGCGAGGAAGGGATTGTGCTGCACAAGGCGGCAAACGTCGGCGTGGCCGTATCCCTCGGCGAAGAAGGCTTGATTGTGCCTGTGGTCAAGAATGCCGAGCAACTATCGTTGATGGCGATCGCCAATTCGATCAATGACCTGGCCGAGCGTGCCCGCAGACATAAGCTTGTCCCGGACGAAGTCCAGGGCGGGACGTTTACAATCACAAATCACGGTGTGAGTGGCTCGCTGCTCGCGACGCCTATCATCAACCAACCACAGTGCGCAATCCTGGGCGTCGGTGTGCTTCAAAAGCGTCCGGTGGTCATCGAAGGCATGTCGCCCAGCGGCGAGCCTGAGGATTCATTGGCCATACGGCCTATGATCTATCTCACGCTCACCTTCGACCACCGCATTATCGACGGCGCTATAGCGGATCACTTTCTGGGCATCGTTGTGCAACGCCTGCAGTCCTGGGCCTGAGAACGACCCACGGTAGTTCTGGATTTCCCGATTCAAACAATGACTTGGGTGCGTCCTGCACCCATTTGGAGGTAAGTTGAATGCCTGATTACGACGTCGTGGTGATAGGCGCGGGTCCTGGCGGATATGTCTGTGCTATCCGCGCCGCTCAATTGGGGCTCAAGACCGCCATCGTGGATCGTGAGTGGCTCGGTGGAGTGTGCCTAAATATCGGATGTATCCCCTCAAAGTCGCTGCTCAAGAACGCAGAGCTAGCTCAGATTCTCAGGGAGAGGGGCGACGAATTCGGTTTCGCCATTGAGGGTTTGGAGCTGGATTACGGGCGCGCCGTCGAACGCAGCCGAGAAGTCTCCGATCGCTTGGTGAAGGGCGTCGGATTTTTGATGAAGAAGAACCAAATCGATGTTCATATGGGCGTGGCGGCCCTTCGCTCACCCAGTTCGATGACGGTAAGCAGTTCCGGGGGTGAGCAAACCGAACTGGGGGCCAAGAACATTGTGATCGCCACAGGAGCGAGCCCTGCGGCGATTCCCGGGTTGGAGGTCGATGGGGAGCGCGTGCTGACCTATCGCGAGGCCATACTTCAAACGAAAGCCCCGAAGTCGGTCCTGATTGTAGGCTCTGGCGCAGTGGGTCTTGAATTTGCCACTCTATGGAATGGCTACGGAATTGATGTCACCGTCGTGGAGATGCTTCCTCGCATCGCTCCACTGGAGGATGAGGATGTCAGCAAGGAGCTCGCGAAGGAATTTCAAAAGCGCGGCATAAAGATCATGGCCGGTACTAAGGTGGAAGGCATCGAGGTGCTCAAGACCAAGGTGAAGGCGACCGTTGCCACCGACTCGGGTCAAGAGGTGCTCGAGGCCGAGCAGGCGTTGGTGGCGATCGGCTTTCGGCCCAACACCGCCGGTTTTGGTCTGGAAGACCTCGGAGTACAGCTTATCGAATCCGGAATGGTTGAAATCGATGAGCGAATGGCCACCAGCGTGCCGGGGATTTGGGCCATCGGCGATGTGACCGGGAAACTGCAGCTGGCCCACGTGGCCTCGGCGATGGGCATCGTGTGTTCAGAAAACATCGCGGGGGTGGAGACGATCGAACTCAATTATGAGATGATGCCGAGGGCCACCTATTCAGATCCACAAATTGCGTCCTTTGGAATGACAGAGGCCCGGGCTGAGCAGCGCGGCTACGAAGTCCATATCGGCAGGTTCCCCTTTATGGCAAACGGCAAGTCGCTGGGGATGGGGGAAAAAGCAGGTTGGGTAAAGCTGATCTCTGACGCTCAATACGGCGAGATATTAGGAGCCCACCTGATCGGTCCCGAAGTCACAGAACTGCTGCCAGAACTAACATTGGCACAGAATATGGAACTGACGTTGGCTGAGATAGCGAGAAACGTGCACGCACATCCCTCGCTAAGTGAAGCTATCATGGAGGCCGCGCATGTCGCTGAAGGGCATGCAATTCATATTTAGGAGATTGGATGCCGCCCGCGTGCGCGAATGAGCATGGTGAAAGGCTAAGGAGAATCTAAATGAGCGATCCCCAGATCCATAGCGGCTTGGAAGGAATCTATGTCACAACGACCCGATTGAGTAAAGTCGATGGCACTGCAGGCGTGCTTACCATTGGCGGCTTTCCATTAGAGGAACTAGCTCCAAACGCTACCTTCGAAGAAGTACTGCACTTACTGTGGTTCGATCGGCTACCTACAGCCTCTGAGCTGGAAGATCTTCGCGCAGAACTAGCTGGCTCCCGTACTATCCCCGAGCCGACTGTCGACCTGCTTAAGGCGGCGGCAGAAAAGAAGCTTCCAACGATGGATGCGCTGCGCATGGGGGTCGATTCGCTTACGCTGGTTGACACCGATCCGTCGGATGTCTCATCTGAAGCTGACATGTTGCGTGTGAAATCGATCACGGCGCGTATCCCGACTGTTATTGCGGCTTATTGGCGTCTGCTGAATGGCGAGAAGCCTGTGCCTCCAAAGACGGATGACTGGCACGCGGCCAATTACCTTTACATGCTGCGAGGCGAGGAAGCCCATCCCGATGCGGTGCGCGCGCTTGAGACCTATATCAACTCCGTGGTTGATCACGGGATGAACAACTCCACCTTCACTTCGCGGGTCATCATCAGCACCCGGTCCGACATCGTGTCTGCTGTGGTTGGGGCGATCGGTTCGCTAAAGGGTCCCCTGCACGGAGGAGCTCCTGGGCCGGCGCTCGATATGGTCTTCGAGATTCGCGAACGCGCCGATAAATCAGGCAAGCCCCTTAGAGAAGAAGCCGACCTTTGGGCGCGCGAGGTCGTCGGGGGCGGCGGCAGGATCATGGGCTTCGGCCATCGCGTGTACAAGGTCCGGGATCCCCGCGCGGATGTGCTGGGAGATGCGGCAGTGAAGCTATTTGAAGGCGCAGGCGATATAGGACTTTATGATGATGCCACAACGGTAGAAGATGCAGTGCTCGAGGTGCTGGCAGAACTCAAGCCCGACCGCAGCATCAAGACCAACGTAGAGTTCTACACCGCTCTGGTGCTGCACGGGGTGGGCATGGAAACCGACCTGTTCTCACCCACCTTCGCAGTGGGGCGGGTCGGCGGCTGGACGGCGCATGTCCTGGAGCAGATTGAAGAGGCGCGCTTGATGCGACCGCGAGCGGGATACGAGGGTGAGCTGGATCGTGTTTGGCTCCCACTAGAGGAGCGGGGAAATGGCGGCGGCTGAGCAAGTCAGGCGAGCCAAAGAGCTTTCTAAATACAGCATACTTTCAAAGCCTAACGTCGTAGGGGTAGGCTACGGCTACAAGGATAAGGCTGGACGACGTACCGACGAGCTTTGCATAATTGCCTTGGTACGGGTGAAGTTGCCTAAATCATCCCTCAAGCAAGATGAGCTGGTTCCCACGACTTTCGATGGCGTATTGACGGACGTTGTCCAGGTTGGCGAGATCAGGGCGCTCCAGTCGCGCACCGATCGCTGGCGCCCTGCTCCTGGAGGGGTCAGCATCGGTCACTATCAGATCACTGCCGGCACACTGGGAACGGCGGTGCGGGATGCGGCGACCGGACGGCGGCTGATCCTGTCCAACAATCATGTGCTGGCTAATAGTAACGACGCTCAGATCGGAGATACGGTCGTTCAGCCCGGTTCAATCGATGGTGGTCATGCGATATCGGACAAGATCGCGGAGTTGGAGCGGTTCGTCCCGATAGAGTTCACAAGTGAGCCATCCGATTGTGGGATCGCAAAATGGGTGGCGGATGCAGCTAACTTTGTGGCGCGCCTCCTATCCTCGCGATCGAAGCTTGTGCCTGTCCGAGAAAATCCTGCGGCGGTCAATCAGGTGGACGCGGCGGTCGCACGGCCGGTCGACGACGGCGATGTCTCGAATGAAATTCTGGATATTGGAGAGGTCAGTGGCACGGTGGAAGCGACGCTTGGAATGGGAGTGAGGAAATCCGGAAGGACCACGGCCTTCACAACAGGCACGATCACCGTACTCGAGGCAACCATCGATGTGAATTACGGCGAAGATCGCAAGGCACGCTTTGAAGGCCAGATCGTCAGCACCCCGATGTCTCAGGGGGGTGATTCCGGCTCTCTGCTGGTGGCCGGCGAATCCCTGCAGGCCGTAGGTCTTCTGTACGCCGGATCGGATCAAGTCACCATCTTTAATCCTATCGACGCAGTACTGGCCGCATTGAAGATCGAACTGTGAGCTCGGATCCGGCGCTCGAACGGGCCCGCGAAATCTCACGCGCTCATTCTGAGTCGCTGCTGACCAAACCCAATGTGGTAGCGGTGGGGCTTGGGTATCTTGACGGCTCACCAACCGAGCTGACGCTGGTGGTTATGGTCGAAAAGAAAGTGCCACTGAGCGCGCTCGCCGAAGATGAGATTTTGCCAGGTGAGATTGACGGATTAAAGGTTGAAGTGCGAGTGGTGGGGGAAGTGAGCGC
>JAZGCZ010000040.1:0-14361 GCA_036477195.1 Anaerolineales bacterium
ACCGAAGACCAAAAAGAAGGCATGCAGGCTTTTGTAGAGAAGCGGCCGGCCGAATGGAAAGGTAGCTGACCACCCCTGAAGACAATCTACTTCGACAAGAATATCCCCAAGGGACTTGCGACCAAGGCCATCAAGCGCGTTTGGCCAGGCGTCGTATGGTCACCTATCGCACCCACCGGTGTAGAGGATGTCCCGGATCCGGAGCTTCCCGGATCTAAGTGGCTAAGAGTACGCAATCGCCAATGCGGCATTTGTACAACCGATCTCACGTTCTTCTTCGTGGATATCGACCCCCGAGTGGCGCCCGCCGCGCTGCCCGGAATCGACCGCGTCTATCTAGGGCATGAGGCAGTGGGCGAGGTCGCGGAAGTTGGATCTGAAGTGGAACGCTTCAAGGCCGGAGATCGGGTGATCATGGAGGCCAGGCCCTGGGGGAGCCCAAACTGCTTTACGCAAGAAATCGAGACCCCATGTGAGTACTGCTCGCGGGGTGACACCCGCTTGTGCGTGAATAGCTCATTACGCATGGGTCCCGAAGGAGCGGGTGGCGGATGGGCAGATAGCTATACCGCCCACGAAAGCGAGGTATGGCCAGTTCCAGATGACATCACCGATGACCAGGCCTCATTGATCGAGCCAATGGCTGTTGCCGTGCACGGGGTGCTCAGGCGCCGACCCGCGCCGGGTGACAAAGTATTGGTGATTGGATCGGGGATCATTGGTTTGCTGACATTGCAGGCTCTAAAGGCGCTCTCCCCTGAGAGTCACGTTACTTCGGTCGTGCGCTATGAACATCAGGGTGAGGCAGCGGAGCGCTTAGGGGCGGACGAGGTAATCAGTGATTCGGGGGATCTCTACGTTAAGGCCGCGCGAATCACCGAGGCCAAGTACTACCAGAGCACGCTAAATCGGGGCATGGTGCTGGGTGGATACGATGTGGTCTATGACTGCGTGGGAAATAAAACCACGCTGCGTGACTCTCTACGTCTGGCGAAAGCCGGCGGAACGGTGGTTCTTGTCGGCATATCGCTCAATCAAATGAAGTTTGACATAACCCCGATCTGGTTCCAGGAAGTCGATCATATCGGCTCGATGACCTTCGGAATGGAAAATCTGGATGGTCGAGGGGTTCACACTTTTGATTTAGTAATCGAGATGCTGCAGGCGGGGACGCTGAACGCGGCTGAGCTGATCACTCATCGATTTCCATTTGCCCAATATCGTAAGGCCATCGCAGCGGCAATGGATAAGCGAACCGGCTCAATCAAGGTCACGCTCACGTTCTAAGCCGCCGCGTTGACTGACCAGTCGTAGGGCAGATAGCGGACGCGTGCGCCTGCGATATTTCCGGGTCCGTCAAAATATCTGTTCACCAGCTTCAGTGCGCCCTCTGCTCCACCAAAATCCCCCGCGTACCATTTAAAGATGCGAGATAGATAAAGAGTCTGATCAGCAGGATCATGGCGGACGCCGATTCCATTGATGAAACTGGCGGCGGCCTTATCCAACTGCTCATCAAGATCCTCACCGGAGTAGGAGGCAATTGGCGGACAGGACCGTGCTCCGCAGACAAGCGCGAAGTGTATACGAGGATCAGGATGCTCGATGCTCATCATCAGGCGTGGATCGTCCTTCGCGAACTGTGGGAAGGGGAAATATGGATGCCGCCGGTTGCCGCGCAATACGCCGTGTTCAATATCGTCCGCCGAGAAGCGCATCCCGCCTACGTCATAGGCAACCCTACGGAAGAATCCAATGTCACGCAGCATCGATCCGCGGACGTTGTAGTGGATCACTCCATGGAGGATCAGTGCATTGTATAGATTGATCCAAAAGGCGATTTGCTGGGATCGGTTTCCCAAGTCCTCCTTGGTGCATGACGGAAGGGCTCGAGTAAAGGTTTTGAACCGGGCGTAAGATTGGCTTTCTACCAGCTTGCTGTAATTGACCTCGCCGGTGTCGAGTGAGATAGCTTGCGCCCTTATCTCGTTCGCGATTTCTCGTAGATTGCGCGCCGGATTTTCGAGGCCGGTTTGGGCGGGTTCTGGATTCAGCAGATCATGTGGGCCGATGCCCAAAAGGCGGTTGGCAACCTGATTGGCTGCTCCAATCGCGAAGGTTCCTAGGCCAGAATTGCGAGTCTCCATTCAATGATTCTACGAGGCACCGTTGGCGACTCGGGTACGAATTCTTACAAATAGACCGTTGTGGTAAGATAGCGCGCATTCCCAATTCTCGAGGTTTATTTGGCGGAACCCGACAAGATCACGATCATCGAAGGCCCACCGCCAACGTTTGAGCTGGACACCGACTCCTGGCTACCTGGCCTGGTTGAAGGCCCGGTTCCCTCACAGGTGGCAATGTGTCGGCTCCGCAGCGAAAACGCCCCAGAGCTTGTAGAACGTTGCTATCGAGCCTGGCGAGATGGACAGCCCATGTCCCTCGAATATCGTTCGGAAGAAGGCCTGACCGACGAAGCGCAGATCATTGCTGCCCGGTGGGACGAATTCGAGGAAGGCCAGGTCCTGCTGCTCTGGGTTCGTCTGGTCCAAGATCCCTTCCAGGTACGTATCGATTTCGATGACGGTCCGGATGATTTCCCGGACGACGGTTTCGACCCCCTTTCCTAGCCCATAGATGGGCGATCTCCAGTTCATCAATCTCGATCAGTCAGACGGCGTTCTGACCGCCGCGCTCAATCGCCCCAAAGCGAATGCATTTGATGAGACGATGGTCGAGGAGTTGATTTCGGCCCTGAAGATCGCGCAGAAGGACGATTCGGTACGCTGCCTCGTACTGACGGGTACCGGACGCTTCTTCAGCGCAGGTCAGGATGTGACCGCATTTAACCGAGATGAGGTGTCCTTCCGCGAGCATCTCCACCGCACGTACAATCGGGTCATCATGAAGATGCATGGCCTGGAGAAACCCATTGTGGGCGCCATCAATGGTCCCGCAGTCGGAGCAGGGCTTGGTGTGGCTTTGGCCACCGATCTACGCGTGGCCGCCGAGAGCGCCAGTTTTATCTACGGATTTGTGGGTATTGGCCTGAGCGCCGATTCCGGAACTTCGCTGGCGCTGCCGCTCCTGATTGGTTTAGCGCGCTCCGTTGAGATGGCCTTTACAAACCGAGCCGTCACCGCGCAAGAGGCGTTGGATTGGGGTCTCATCAACAAAGTCGTGCCGGACGATCAGCTTGAAGGGGTTGCCGGCGAGCTTGCGGCTAAGCTTGCCAAAGGGCCAACGCGGGCTATTGGGCTCAGCAAACGCGCCATCCATCGCGCCAGCCTAGCATTTCTCAACGAGACTCTCGAGTATGAAGCCGAACTGCAGGAGATTGCGGGCCGGACTGAGGACCATGCCGAGGGCCTAGCGGCATTCCTCGAGAAGCGCGAACCCAAGTATCTAGGAAAGTAATACGAGCCGGAATTCTCAAGCTGAGTTACTGTTCTAACCTCGCACGCTCCTGCTCCACGATATCATCATCCAATTTCTTGTAAAGTGGCTTAGGTTTGGCCAATGACTGGCCGGCGGGTAGTTCGCTTGGCGCCCAGCGGCCGATCGCATCTGCACCCTCATAGATCAGTGAGGAATGCGTCCGGGTTTCCTCCTGATAAGTTTTGATCCGTTGCTCACCAAAGAGCCGGCCCTCGTAGCCCAGCGCGGCATGCAGTTTCTCGGAACTAAATGGCAAGAAAGGTGCGAAGAGCACCTTCAGCGAATCAACCGCTCGGAGCGCGGTGTAGACAGTTTTGGCTGCGGCCTGCTTGTCCTCATCGATAACCTTGAACCACGGCGCCCGATCCAGATAACCATTGGCCTCACGAGCAAGCCGCATGGCCTCTTGGAGCGCGGCCCGAATTTGGACCGCTTCCAGATGCGCGCCAATGGTCTCGAACCCGCCCTCGATAACCTGCAACAATTTCTGATCCTCAGAACCTAAATCCCCCGGCTCGGGCACCTTGCCGTCCCAGTGCTTGTATGCAAAGGAGGTTACCCGATTGGCCAGATTTCCCCACGTCGCCACCAGCTCATCGTTGTTGCGACTGAGGAAGTCCGCCCATGAGAAGTCGCTGTCACGCGTTTCTGGCATCACTGCCGCAACATAGTAGCGGATTGCGTCCGGGTCATACCGCTCCAGGATATCGGGGAGCCAAACCGCCCAGTCGCGGCTCTTGCTGAATTGCGCCCCTTCGAAGGTCATAAATTCGTTGGCGGGAACATCGTATGGAAGATTGAGATGCAACGTCTCATCTTCCTCGTAAATGCGATCCACACCCATGAGCTCGGCCTGCCAGATCAAGGTATGAAAGGGGATGTTGTCCTTGCCGATGAAGTTGTAGATCTTAGCCGTGGGGTCGTACCACCAGGCCTTCCAAGCCTCAGGCTCTCCGATGTTGTTGGCCCACTCCACCGAAGCGGTGAAGTACCCCATCACGGCCTCGAACCATACATAGAGGCGTTTGTCATCCCACTCCGGAAGTGGAACCGGGATGCCCCACTTAATATCGCGTGTGACGGCGCGCCCCAGCAGTCCGCCCTCCACATAGTTGCGGGCAAACTTGTAGACATTAGGCCGCCAATGATCGGCATGCTGATCGAGATATTTAAGCAGACGATCTGAGAAGGCCGGCAGGTCAAGGAAAAAGTGCTCGGTTTCGCGCGCCACCGGTGTGCTTCCGTCGATCTTGCTGCGAGGATCGATCAGGTCGAGTGCGTCCAGTAGATTGCCGCAGTTATCACACTGGTCACCGCGCGCCTCGCCATATCCACAAATCGGGCAGGTGCCCTCGACGTAGCGATCGGGGAGAAAACGCTCCTCGGATTCGGAATACAGCTGCATCTGTTTCTCCAAATAAAGGTATTCCTGTTCGCGCAATCGCATGAAAAAATCCTGGGCGATCCGGTAGTGGTTTTCGGTGTCGGTATGGGTGAATAGGTCATAGCTGATGCCGATGGCCTGCTGCGTCTCCAGGAATCGATTGTGGAAATGTTCAAATAGCTCCCTCGGGGATTGGTGCCTCTTGTCCGCCTCAACCGTAATGGGCGTGCCATGAGAATCCGAGCCCGATACCATGAGCACCTGGTTTCCCTTGAGGCGGTGATAGCGAGCAAAGATGTCGGCCGGCAGGTAGGCGCCCGCCAGGTGCCCCACATGCAAATCGCCGTTGGCATAGGGCCAGGCTACGGATACGTGAATACGTTCAGTCATTGTCTTTCATCTACCTCAGTGCTCGTCGCTGAGCGTCCGCTCTAAAAAGAAAATGCCAGCTCGAGGCTGGCGTTTGCCGGGGGCTCATTGCGCTTAATGCGCGTGATCACCCCTCGCCGATGGACCTCGAACCATCGGCCAGCATTCGCTGGACGTGGCCATAATAAATTTATCCAACATGGCGCCCATTGTAACCCGGAGGGTCAAGGAAGATCCCCATCGAAATGAGCCTGCCGTCCGATCCTTTCTCGTCCTGCGTTCAAGTTCTCAAATCAAGCTCGGTGAACGAGCCCGCCGGCCGACCGCCCCAATTCCTATATACAATATCTCAGATCAAACGCCTATCAAGAGAAAATCTCCTGAAAGGTGAGCATTCCGACGAGAGAGCTGCCCCGAATCACTACCGAAGAAGCCGCCAACCTGGTTCCTGACGACGCGACCCTGATGGTGGGCGGATTTGGCATGACAGGGCACCCCGTTCACCTGGTGCATGCGCTGGCGAAGACCTCAACCAAGAACCTCACCTACATTGGAAACAACGCCGGTGAACCTAACCTGGGCGGCGGGCGGCTGCTCAATCGTGGCCAAATTACGAAGGCCATCGCGTCATTCTTTACTTCCAACCCCGATGCCGTCAAGGCGGCGCAGAGCGGGAGCATCGAGGTGGAGTTGCTTCCGCAAGGGTCATTAGTTGAAGCGATCCGTGCTGGCGGGGCTGGCATAGGCGGTTTTTATACCGGCACGGCAGTCGGAACCGTCTTAGGCCAGGATAGAGAAACCAAGGTCATCGATGGTCGGACCTATGTCTTCGTCCCGGCGCTGCGAGCCGATGTATCCTTCATCCATGCATGGAAAGCAGACGCGGCAGGAAACCTGATGTACCGAATGACCGAGCGCAACTTCAACAAGGCCATGGCAACCGCCGCTAACATTGTCATCGCAGAGGCCGAAGAGATTGTGCCCGTTGGCTCGCTGGACCCGGAACATGTGCACACGCCTGGAATTTACGTGGACTATTTGGTCGAGGTCAGCAGGTCTCTGCAGGACTTGGGCTCCTCCGGCTCGGTGGACTCCAACGTCAGCGATCAGCGGATGAGGATCGCCGAAAGGGCATTGCAGGAATTGAAACCGGGGGATGTCGTCAACTTAGGGATAGGAATACCCACTTTCATCTCAAACCTCATTACTCCCGAATTTGGTGTGACCCTGCACAGTGAGAGCGGAATGCTCGGCGTCGGCCCTTCGCCGCAAGAGGGCGGCGCTTTGGATTACCCGGTCAACGCTGGCAAGATTCCGGTCACCGAGCTTCCGGGAAGTAGCTACTTCGACAGTTCCGATTCGTTCGCTATGATCCGTGGTGGACACGTGGATGTGGCCGTAATGGGGGGACTTCAGGTCGACCAAAGCGCGAACTTAGCAAATTGGGCTGTGCCTGGGATGCCGCTGCTCGGTGTCGGAGGCGCTATGGATTTGGCTCAGGGTGCGAGGCGCTTGATTGTTACGATGACCCACCGCCACAAAGACGGATCCCCCAAGATCGTTCCTGAGTGTACGCTGCCGCTGACCGCTCTGGCGGCAGTCAACACCGTGATCACCGAGCTGGCCGTATTTGAATTTGTCGACGGAGAATTGACACTGATCGATATCATGCCTGGTTCATCGCTTGAGGAGGTTGGCGCCCACACGGGCGCGCGATTCAGGACTGATTTGCACCATCGCTGACCTGGATAATCAACGTTTGGAAGCTCGATGTCCCATCGCCAAACCGCCCGGTGCGAATCATTTTCAGGCTTTGCAGTGCACCAAACGTATCCGTGGCTTAAACCACTACCTCACAAGTGTCTCAATCGGACGCTCGAGGGTCAGTAGATCGGCTTCGAAATCAAGCACTTCGCCGCGAGCGCCCTCCTGCGATCGAACCCATTTCTCCCGCAATAGGACCCTGCCTGTCTCCTCAACATAGCTGACTATCAAGGCCGCACCGTCGAATTCGAGCAGGGCGAATCCGTTGTAGCCCACTTCAGTACGATCGACGGATCCTGCCACTCGCTGATCGTAGAACACGATGTTGCGCTCGCGCTTTACTGGCTTGTGGATGTCTTCGGTAGGCATACCGCCGTGCCCAATGCAGCGCCCGCGGATCAGCGGACCCTTCGGATGGCTCCGGAAGGTGCCATATCCGGCGAGGCGGTGTTCATGCCCCCAGAACCACAACAAGTATCGCGGATCGTTCCCTAGTTCCGGGCCTAACTTGCGGTACTCTCTCTCAAAGGCGCTGTACAACTGATGGTGCGAGAGTAGAAGGATGGGACGGGTATCACTCGAACTCAGGACGTTGCGTTGAAGCCACTCCAAATTGTGCGGCTGAATCCGCACCCACCACGGAAGCAGCTCCAAGCCTGGGATGAGCTTGGCACTATAACCAGTATCTAGCCCGACGATGCGCCAGTGCTCATTCTCCACGCAAAAGAAGCTGGCCTCCTGCCCGAAATGCTCACGGATCGAACGGAAGTAAGCGTGGCCACCGGAATACATTTCATGGTTGCCGTTGAGAGCATAGCTGGGAAGGGCGGTGATTTCGCCAGCTGGGTCTAATGAGCCTCGTGGCCAATCGTCGGCTCCCAAAAAGTACTCGTCGAATTCATCTTGGCTGCCGGAATAGTAGACGTCTCCGAGGTGGATGGTGATATTGGGTGAGCGGCGCAGAATCTCATCCCTTACTCGGTAGGCGCTGATGGTGCCGGTTCCCCAATCGCCAGCCAGCGCTACAGAGACGACATCTGGCATGACGTAAACCCCGGCTCGGGGATCGCGCAGGTCATACTCCTGAAATTTGGCGCGACGTCGAAGAACCGTCCGCAGGTATTCGGCCAGCCAGCGCCAGAACCGTGCTTCAAGAAAGTCACCCGCATGACGAATATTGTGTGTGAGCTGAAGCGAACGGGCGCTGTCGCGCGGCGTGTTAAGTAGCGAGGAGCGGCTTCGTTGCTTTTTGGTTTCCATCAGGCGTGGTCAGTCAGCAGGACGCCGTTACGAGAGGGATCTCGAGCGAGGGTGCCGGCCTCAGCTCTCTCGATTGATAGTTCAGCCTGCTCCAAACGATCTGACAGACGACGCAGCTCGTCCGAATCCGGCACGGCGACCGCGAAGTAACGAAGCCCGAGCGCGCCGTCAGATGGAGCGGGCGCACCTTGCCCAAGCCAAATGTTCAAGCCGATATGATGGTGATATCCGCCAGCTGAGAGGAAGCTTGCTCCCATTGAGGTGGACACCCCCTGAATGTCAAACCCAAGCTGGTCATGGTAGAAGTGATTGGCCTGAGCAATATCCGCAACGTGCAAGTGAACGTGGCCGATGACCGTTCCCTCAGGTGCCGCCTGATCGAGTGGGTCGTCTGGCTGTAGGTTCTGCAACAGCGCCCCCACATCAAGCGGTTCGCGGCCAGAGTGTGGATTTCCCTGAGCGTCCACCGCCGCAAATCCGTCATCGGACATGTCCCACTTGCCTCGCTCGGGCGTGTCCACATACAGCTCGATTCCATTCCCCTCCGGATCGTCCAAATAAGTAGTCTCAGTCATCAAATGATCGGTGGGGTAATTCGGATAACGCAGCTCAGTCAATCTGGCGACCGATCGTGCAAGCTCGCGGCGGTTGGGATAAAGGACCGCAAAGTGATAAAGGCCGGTGGTGCCCCGCACGCGCCTGGCATTGGAATCTTCCGTCATACGAAACAAATCGGCCTGACCGGCTCCCATGCCCGCCTGCCCGCCCTCGTGCCAATGGAGCTTGAAGCGCACGACGCGTCGATAGAACTCGATCTGACGCTCAAGATTGGCGACCGTCAGGTGCACATGCCCTATGCGTGTTGCAGGGTGAATCAAGAATTTGTCATCCATGATCGGAGTATTGTATTTCGCTTCCACAACGCGAGGCGCCTACTTTAGCTAGATGGTTGTATGAAGTTGCTTGCGATTTCAGCGCCGAATCATCGAGACCGCAAAGGGCCCCGGCAATCCCTGGGGCCGCTTTGCTTTCAACCGCTGGGTTTTGAGGTTGACAGGTTGTTTATTTCGGTGCGGCCAATCGATCGGCACGAGCAGCGAAAACGAAGTCGGCCTCGGAGAGGCCATTAATGCTGTGGGTCCAGATTGTGATGCTGGCCTTCCCCCAGCCCAGGCAGAGATCCGGGTGGTGGTCGACCGACTCTGCCAGCTCTCCCACTTTGTTAACGAAATCGAGGGCCGACTGGAAGTCGTTGAATTTGTATTGCTTCTCCAGGTGCCGATCGTCTATTACTTCCCAATCGCCACCTAGTTTTTCATGAAAGCGCTGCAGTTCTGCCCCTTCAAGAGCCGAAACTCCGCCCCCTCGGGGCGGTTTGAGTTCACGATCTGCTAACTCTGTCATTTTGAAGCCTCACCATCATCAGATATTACCGATCCTGCATGATCTGCAGGCTGTTGCCGTCCGGGTCCTTAAATGAGCCAAAAACGGCGTTTGGTGTCTCGTTCTCAAAGTAGAAATCGCACCCTCGTGATTCAAGCGCAGCTTTGGCCTCCGAATAATCATCCACCTGAAATACCGGCATACTGCCGCTTCGGTCGCCGCCTAGCACTTCCCCTGCATGCAGACCCAGGCGCTGGCTCCCCACTTCAAGGGATGCGAAACCTTGGTCCTGATACAGCACCGGCAGTTCCAGCGTTTCACGATACCAGTCCACACTCTCAGCGACATCGGAAACGTAGATCAGTGCCATCGAGATGCCCTTAATCATCCACTTGCCTCCTCCTACTGAGTCGCGGCTACCGGCTCCGCCACGGCCTCGATGATCTCAGCCGCCATATCGTATCGGCCAAAGGGCGGCATGAGATAGGCTCCATTTACTCGGTCCCGCAATTGCTCCAAGATTTCGACCGCGATAGAAACGCCGGCCTTCGGCGCGTGATCACCAGCTGCCGAAATTCGTCTCTGAATCGCTTCTGGAATGGAGATGCCAGGCACCTCGTTATCTAAAAACCGCGCGTGCTTGACGCCAAATAAAGGAAGTATCCCCACGATCACCGGTACGCCAAGGGGTCCGTACTGTTCTTCGTAAGCCGAGATGGCTTGCCCTACTTGCTCAGGCTCAAACACAGGCTGGGTGAGGACGAAATCTGCGCCGGCCTCGATTTTCCGGCTCAGTACGCGAAGCTCCTGCTCTAGATTGGCCATGCCCGGATTTAGAGCACATCCCACATAAAACGACGTAGCCTCCCCGATTTCATCCCCGTGTTGATCGAAGCCCGCATTAAATCCCTGCTTAATCAATTTGATGAGTCCGGAGGGCACCACGTCATAATTGTCAGTCGCCTCGGGGTAGTCCCCTATTGAGGTGGGATCGCCCATCACCACGAAGATGTTGCGGACACCCGTGGCGTGCGCTGCTAACAGATCGCCCTGCACGCGCAGCAAGTTGCGTCCGCGGGTCGGGAAGTGGAGCACTGTTTCAAGGCCAACTTCATCCTGGATGAGATGGCAGACGGCCCACGGGCTCATCCGTAGACGGGCCATAGGACTATCGGCCACATTTATGACATCCGCACCGGCCTCTGCAAGCAGGCTCGCGCCAGCAAGCAGCTTCTTAACTGAAAGGCCTCGTGGCGGGTTGACCTCGACCGACAGGACAAACTGTGACGCAGCTAGCTTTGTGCCTAAATGAGTTGGGCCCTGAGGCTCAGTGTCAACTCCATCGAAGGCCTCAGCCACCTCGATAGAAATGCGTTCGATCTCTCCGGGCAGGAGGCTATCGAGCGCTTCACGCATGTGGGCTATATGCTGAGATGTCGTGCCGCAACAGCCTCCAATGATGTCGGCCCCGGCCTGCGTATATGCCAGCGTGTGATCGGCGAAATAGTCGGCTGTGGCGGGGTACATAATGCGCCCGCCGACCTGCTCGGGCCAACCAGCATTCGGCATCACAGAGAATTTTGCGTCCGGAACCGCTCGTCGCATGGCAAGGAGCACCCGAAGCAGTTGGGCGGGACCTTCAGAGCAATTTGCGCCGATTACGTCGGCGCCCATCTCCCACAGCAGCCTTGCGGCCTGGGCTGGCGTATCGCCCAAAAGGGTGCGATCGTCCCGTGTGAAGGTGACCGAAGCGATCACGGGAACGTCGCCTACCACCTTTGCAGCCTGAATCCCTTCGCGCAGTTCGTATAGGTCGCTCTGTGTCTCCACCGAGATCAAATCTGCTCCAGCCTGTACCAAGGCCTCGATCTGCTCTCTGAAAGCTTCAAAGGCTTCTTCTGGCTTGACGCGCCCGAAAGGGGCAAGGCGAACGCCCAGGGGACCCACACTTCCAGCCACGAGCGCCTCCGCGCCGGTCTCTTCAATCGCTTGTTTAGCCAGGGCCACACCTGCAGCGTTGATTTCCGCCACCTGGAGTTCCAGCCCATGCGACGAAAGCTTATGTCGGTTGGCACCAAATGTATTGGTTTCAATGATCCGCGCCCCGGCCTCAAGATATTCGCGATGGATATCCAGGATCAGTTCGGGCCGAGACAGATTCAGTGCATCGAAGCAAGCATCAAACGGCACTCCGCGCACATGTAGCTGAGTGCCCATTGCGCCATCGGCAAGGATGGGTACTTCACTGGCCAACCACTCTTCGAATTTGGTGCGGCTGCTCATAGATACCTACACGGGCTCAGGGACGACCTCCAACTCTTTTCGCGCCTGCTGGGCGGCCCGTGCCATATTGCTCAGGGCAGGCAACACCTCATCCCAATTGCGGGTCTTTAAGCCGCAGTCTGGGTTGACCCAAATCTGCTCCGACCGCAAATGCTCCGAGAAAGCCTTCAATCTGGCCTTCACCTCTTCCACGCTCGGGATGTTAGGGCTGTGGATATCATATACGCCGGGGCCGACCTCGCGGCTGTATCCGTACTCGGCAAGTTCATGGATAGTCTCATCGCCGCTGCGCGCGTTCTCGATGCTAATCACGTCCGCGTTCAGGCCATCGATGGCACTGTAGATGTCGCCAAACTCCGCATAACACATGTGGGTATGCACCTGCGTCTCGTCTCTTGCGCCTCCCGTAGCTAATCGGAAAGCCTCTACGGCCCAATCCAGATACTCGTCCCAGCGGGCCTGCTTCAACGGCAGGCCTTCACGGAGCGCGGGTTCGTCCACCTGAATCACGCGAGCGCCGGCCGCCTCCAGATCCGAAATCTCTTCTCGCAAAGCCAGGGCAAGCTGGAACGCCACGTCCTTATGAGGTATGTCGGTGCGGGTATACGACCAATTCAGAATCGTTACCGGCCCCGTGAGCATTCCCTTCACCGGTTTCTCCGTGAAGGATTGGGCGACCTGAAATTCCCGGACCGTCATGGCTTCCGTGCGGCGGAGGTCTCCCCAGATAACTGGAGGCCGGACATAACGATTGCCATAGCTCTGTACCCAGCCGTAATCTGTGAATGCAAAGCCGGTCATTTTTTCGGCGAAGAACTCTACCATGTCCGAGCGCTCGAATTCGCCATGCACCAATACATCCAGGCCCATGCCCTCCTGGGTGCCAATGGTATAGCCTATCCAGGCATCCACACCGGCCTCATATTGCTCCTGGGTGATCTCCCCGCGTTTGTATCGTCCTCGCAGGCGACGAACTTCGACGGTCTGCGGAAATGATCCAATAGTCGTAATGGGAAAGCGCGGCAGCACGACCTGTTTGGATCGCCGCTCGGAATACGGCGTCTGACGTTCGTACGACTCGCTCTTGAGCTGCCGAATTTTCTCCCGAACGCCCGGCTCTCCCTCTGCAAAGGACCGGTATTCTGCCCAAGCGCTCTCGCCAGACTTGATTTCGCTCTCGGCGGAGTCTCCATTGGCATCCCGTCCGATCATTACAATCTCTGCAAGCTTTTCCTCGGCAAATGCTAGTACGCCCTTGAGCGGATCCGGTAAGTGTTCCTCCCTCGAAGCGCGATATGGCACGAACTGCAGCGAGCTTGACGCGCTCACTCTGACATTGGCCTGCTCCTGAATGCGGTTCATGATGTCATGCACTTCTTTGCGCCGGATTTTCCAGATGTTCCGACCGTCCACCACACCGGCGCAGAGGATCTTCTCCTTCGGCCAGCCATGCTCCTCAATCAGGCTCAAGTTATCGCCGCGGGTGAAATCGAGCGTGATCGCCGCTACCGGCAGATTCACCACCCAGGGATAGGTCTCCCCCAAATCGTCAAAGTAAGTCACGAGATTGATACGCAGATCGGCCTTTGCGAGCTCCTGGTAAGTATCTCGATAGTAGGGTTCAAGCTCTGCCGCATCGTCGAGCACGAGCCTGGGCTCATGCAGCTGTACTTCTGCCACCCCCAGCCCTTCGAGCCGGCTCAACAGATCGGCGTAAAGCGGGATAAGTTCTTCAAGCACGTCACCGAATGGGCGTTCAAGGTGAGCCAAGCTTAGAAAAGTGACGGGGCCTAGTATGACGGGGACCGCACGCTCGCCCACAATGCTCTGAGCGAACGAGATCTGCTCTATGAAGTCATCGAAATTTGCACTCGCGTAAGTGCCTTTTTCAATTTCAGGGACGAGATAATGGTAATTCGTGTCGTACCACTTGGTCAGCTCCAGAGCTGGCAGGCCTGCGGCGCCGCGCGCCATGGCGAAGTAGAGTTCAAGCCCCTCGAAGGATTCAAATCGCCCAGGGATGAAGCCCAGGCGCACGGTCCAGTCCAGGACATGGTCGTACAGCGTGGCATCACCAACGCCGATATGGTCGATGTTGGCTGCCAATTGAGCTTCGGCCGACTGTTTCTGTACCGATTGAAAAGTTTCGAGCAACTCATCTGCCGCGACTTTGCCCTTCCAGTGCCCTTCAAGCGCCTTTTTGAGCTCGCGGTCGGTGCCGATTCGAGGATACCCAAGCGTTTGAGTCAGAATTTTTCCCATTCCTTCCTTCCAATTCCCTAGCCGGGACTGCCCCTCGCCAGATCCCAAATTACGAAAACGACCTCTTTACCCCCATCCCAGATCCTCAATAATGAAAAAGACCCCTTGAGGAAGAAGGGGCCGTGTGATTTCACGATTGTCCCTCATCTTCCAGAAATTTGGCGGATTTATTCCGCCGCTTCTGCCGGAATTGGCACCTTCCTTTCGGGAGGTTGCCG
>JAZGCZ010000041.1:0-6014 GCA_036477195.1 Anaerolineales bacterium
TCGACGTATTCCTGAACTTTGGCGCGCGCCTCATCCGGGGTGCCTGAGGCTGTGATGCGCTCGATCAATTCATCGGAAACCAAATGCTTTGCCTTTTGGATCTCCTCGCGCGTCGCCGGCCAGCCCAGGACGGACTGGATCTCCCTCACAATATCCTCCGATACGCCGCTTGCCTTGGCGATATGCGGCTGTTGAGCCAGGTATTGGGTTAGGAGCTCGCGGCTGCTGTCAAAAGCCTTATCCCGGTCGGTGTCTACAGAACATACGACCAGTTGAGGTCGGTCCAGGTCGTCCAGCGTACGTCCGGCGCGCTTGGCGCCAATTTCCAAATGCTCCAGCGCACCATCGTTGTACTCCGGCGGAACGCAGTAATTCAGAACTACGCCGTCGGCAATCTCTCCCGCGAGCTCCATCATCTTGAGCCCGGTTGCCCCAATCATAATCGGCACATCGCGGGGCTCCCTGCGGCCATGCACCACGTCCAACTCAATCCCATCCACGGAGTGGAATTCACCGTGAAAGGTGACGTTTTCCATATTAAGCAACCTGCGTAGAAGCTCGACCGTCTCTCGCATTGCAGTCAGCGGTTTGCGCCGCTCGATCCCCACGTTTCTGGCGAGCGGGTCCCACCAGGCGCCGATTCCGCAAATCACGCGTCCCGGCGCCAGATCGTCCAGGGTCAGGAAAGTAGCTGCGAGCAATCCGATATTGCGCGTCCAGTTGTTGATCACACCCGAGCCCACCTTGAGCCGCTCGGTCACCGCCGCGTAGCCCGCCATGGGTACGATGGCATCCCGAACCAATCTAGATTCGGCTTGCCAGACGGCCTCAAAACCTTTTTCTTCCGCGTATTTCGCGTAATGTAAGCCGTCGCGGAGGTCGTGTGAGTCCTGAAGGTACAAAGCAACCCGATCCATGGATAAATCCCTACTCCTTAATCAGAGCAATATGGTCCTGATAGATTTCGAGGTCTTCTGGGGCATCCAGGTCCAGGCCAAGCGATGGGAGCTCGATAATCTCTGTTCGAGCGCCGGAGGCCTCCGCGCTTCGGATATGGCGTTCGAAGCTGTCTGGCCCGAATCCATATTTTATCGCACCGAGAGGAGCCATTAGCAAAGCGTTGGTTCCGCTGCGCCTTCGATCCGGGGAGATAACGATGATAGGCGGGTTTTGAGCGCGATCCTGCACGTCGCTTGCAACGACGATGGGAGGGGTTTGCGCGCGATCAACATAGGTCCGCTCGTCCCCCTCAACGACGATGGGCGAGGATTGCGCGGGATCAAACAAGGCCCGAGCATCGCCCTCACTGACGATGGGCCGAGGCAGCGATGCTTCAATCAAGGCTCGGACATCATTCGCTTGAATGAGTGGCAGATCCGCAGGCAGAACCAGGACCGCCTCTGCATACATATCTCTCGCAAGGGCTGTGGCTTGTGTCAGCGCTTTATTAAGCGATGGCGAGCCGCGCTCCTCCAGAGACTCGGCGCCTTGCTCTTGAGCTAAGGTCAGGACCTTCGAATCTGCGCTCACGACCAGCGTCCGTTCGATCTCGGGGACTTCTGTCAGTACTCGCAAGGTATTGAGCAGCATCTCCCGGCTCAGCTCCACTCGCTGCTCAGGAGTGAGCACCTCTCGCAGGCGAGACTTGCTTTCATTCAGCGCCTTCACCGGGACGATAGCCCACAGGCTCAAATCGCAATCTCCAATTCGCCGATGAATTCGAGAACTTCCTGGGCGAGCCGCCTGCGGGCCTCGGCGGAGTCCATCACCGTCTGGGTGACGAAAGGTTGCACGCCTAATGCCCGGATCGGCTCCATCCAATCCGCGTCCGCAGTGTCAATAACAAAAGCATCTATTTTCGGAAAGTGCTGCGCGACAGCGTATGCAGACGGATCAATATTTAGTTCTGTGTACATCTTCGCCGCAGGGCCTTTGAGGGCTTGTCCTCCAATAATCGGGGACACACCGATGGTCGGCTTGGCTTGTACAGCTTCCCGAATCTGATGCACAGCCAGGATCGGGTCAAGGCTGACCCAGGGATTCGAAGGACAGAAGATCACGGAATCGGCCTGGTTAATGGCTTCAATCACACCTGGGGCGGGCTTCGCTAAATCCGCGCCGACGAACTCGAAGGATCGAACCATGGGCTCACAAGCGCGAGCCACAAAATATTCCTGGAAGGCGAGGTCGCCTTCATCCGTATGGACAATCGTGCGGATGGGATCGTCCGACATCGGGAGCAACCGCACTTGAATATCAAGCGCTTCGCAGAATTCGGTAGTCACCTCCGACAGCGTTTCCCCATCGCGAAGCCTGCGGGCGCGCTCTAAATGAAGCGCTAAATCCCGGTCCCCAAGTCGGAACCAGGTGGGGCCGCCCAAGGTCTCAAGCGTCTCGAGAAAAGACCATGTTTCGTCCGCTCTTCCCCATCCCGTCTCAGGATTAGCTAGACCGGCCAACGTGTACATCACGGTATCGAGGTCGGGCGAGATGCTCAGGCCCAGATGCTCGAAATCATCACCCGTGTTGACGACTGCTGTCAGATCCTCGGCAGGCAAAACGGACGCCAGCCCGTCAACTAGTTTGGCGCCGCCCACGCCGCCTGCTAACGCGACGACCTTCATAGTTGTATCCCCCTGGCAGATAATTTTCTAGCCACAATTACGCGCGATTTCATTATCTGGTCCCAGCCACCAATCCCAACGAATTCCGGACTCAAGACACCTATCATTTCAAATACGGCTATGCGCAACGTAATCTCACAGGTAGATCGCCACTTCATCCACCGGGCGTCGTTGGCGGGTCTTACCTATGCCGGCGGGCCAGCCGAGCAGCACCAGGCCCTGGGGCTCCCAGGTCGATGGAAGGTTAATCGCGGTTGCGACGACCTCCTCCGCAAAAAGTGGCGCACACATCCAGCATGCACCAAGCCCATGAGCGTGGGCAGCGAGGAGCAGATTCTCGCCTGCCATTGCGACTCCCTGCACGGCCATCCGAAATTCGGCGCGACTGCGCTCCTGGTCTGGATAATCATCCATGTCTTCCATCGTCAGGCAGACCAGGATCGCTACCGGCGCTCCGGTTATCCGTTTCCATGAGCGCTCGACATCTTTCTTAACATCCGCCGGGTCGTCCCCATCCGCCAAACGATCGACGCGCAGCTTGTCGCCCATTGCGCGCGCAAGTTGGTCGCGGGCATCGAATTCCGACAAGACCGCGAACCGCCAAGGCTGACGATTGTGGGCGGAGGGAGCCTGGCAAGCGGCGGAAAGGATTCGGTCCACCAGCTCCAGTTCCAAAGGCCCCTCACTGAAGAGACGAACTGATTTGCGGCTATTGACCAGTGCTTCGAATTCTGCGGGTCCGGGGGTCATTCGTTTGTACTGATCGAAGATATCGCAATCGTGAACATCACGCGCTCTTCGTTTGGACGCAGAGGTCGAAAGGGCTTGCCGTCATACTTCTGTGACAATCTTTCGATGTGATCGACCGCCCCGTCCTCGGTGGCATGGCCTGCCACACCGCGCACTTGAATGAAACGGAGGGTGTCGTCAGGAGCTTGAATCACCAGAGCAACTTGAGGCCGAGTCGACATGTTCTTCTCTTTTACCCGACCTCTCTTGGTGTTAATCCTTAATTCGCTGTCCTCATATGAGAACCAGACCGGTGTGAGTTGAGGGCTGCCGTCCGGCATCACGGTTGCCAAGTAGGCAGATGCGCGCTTCTCATCTGATAGCAGATCTTTGTGACTTTCAGGGAACATGGGGTGCTCCTAATTCCTCTCGGCGAGCCGAATGAATTTGAACCGGAATATTGACTATCGAAAGAGGTCCAGTTCCTTCGGCCTCATGATTTCCTGGACGGATCCCTCTCTAAGCGGATAGGGAAATCCGCGTACATGTACTACAGGCCGCCGTTCGTCGGACTGCCCCATCACGAGCGAGGCCGCTGCAGCCAGCTCGTCTGCTAAACCCACCTGCGTAACCTCGAGCGTCCGACCGAACAGGTCCGGTTTCCCCCTCATATCCAGTATGGCAGGAAATCCACTGACTCCAATTGCGACTCCTTGGGTTCCCATGCGCCAGGCGCGTCCATGGGAATCGATGACCAGGACCCCAATCTTTGCTCCCGTGGCGCGCTCAATAGTTTTTCTTATCTCCGCCGCAGACCGCTCCGGGTCTTCTGGCAAGAGCAACACGGTTTCGTCCCCGCTTACATTCGAGTGATCCACACCGGCATTTGCACAGACAAATCCCAGGCGATGCTCAACGATGATCAGACCCGGCCGCACCCGAAGCACTTCTCGAGATTCGGACAGGATCACCTCGACCAACCGTGGATCCTTTTGCGCATCTTTTGCCAGGACAAGGGCTTCTCTTGAAGGCTTGACCTGGCTGAGGTCAACGAATCGGTCCTCGGCTTTAGAGACAATCTTCTGAGCCACCACCAGCACATCGCCCGGCTGCAGTTCGACCTCGCCCTCTCGTACACTGGATAGAATCAGCCCTGCCAGGTCATCCCCGGGACGGACCAACGGGATCCCCTGCAGGGCAGTCAAAGTCATTTGCATTATGGGCGTATCTAGGTCGGCGCCTGCTCTCCGGTAATGCGGATGCCGGCGGATTTGATCTTGTAGCGCTTGTTGATGCCGATCAGCACGGAAGCGAGTCCTTCCGCTACAACTGCATTTTGCAGTCCACCCGCGTCCCAACCGGTTAGCCCGGCCGCTGCAACCAGCTGCATCGTCTGTTCTTTCGCCGCCGCATTGTCCCCACAGACCAGGACATCGCTGGCGATAGGGCCGTCTCCATGGAGATGGGTATGGGAAACGACATGAAGAGCCGCAGTGACCGTGGTCGCATCGCCTAGGATTTCTTGCGCTTCCTGCGCGGCACTGCCGGCGGGAGGCATCTTCACCACCGTGATATCGTCCTCATTCAACGGCACCGTGACGTCCACCAGAAGCTTTCCGGAAAGCTCGCTCTTCAAAGCCTCTAACGTTTCGGCCTGCGAAGAATAAGGCACCGTCAGAACGGCAATATCACAGGCCCTGGCCGCATCGGCATTTCTCATGCCTTCTACAGAATCCCGTTCCAAACGTTCATTTAGTTCTGTCGCAACCCGTTTCGCCTTCTTGCTTGAACGCGATCCAATAATGATGTGGTATCCAGAATTGGCCCAACGATAGGCGAGGCCGGTGCCCTCCTTGCCGGTTCCGCCAAGGATTGCCAGAGTCAGGATCAATCGATCGGTCATGCGTTCTCCAGGGGAACGTTTTCTCGGTACCGATCCCACATGGCTGGCGCCAGTGTTCGAGATCGGGCGGTAATCTCCGCTTCATCGAGCGTGAGCAGCTCCCGCTCGTTCATCAGCACATTGCCGGCCACAATGGTCGTGGTGACCATAGATTCGTGAAATCCAAACAGGATGTGCCAGGGGAGATTGTCGGACGACAGCGGGGTTGTGGGATGGTAATCGACAAATATCAGATCAGCATGCGCCCCGGGTTCGATGACTCCAACCGGCGCGCCGGGAAAGAACTTGCTAGCAAGGTCGGAATTGTTGTGCACAGCCATTTGGATGACATCCCCACCGCTCATTCGCCGTGGGTCTCGCCGCCACACCTTGTGTACCAGGTAAGCACCCTTCCATTCTTCCCACATGGCATTTGAAAAGCCATCGTTTCCCAGGCAAACATTGACGCCGGCGCGTAGCATTTCTTCTACCTCCGCTACTCCGACGGCGTTGTTCATGTTCGACCGTGGCTGATGGCTGACCCAGCTGCCGCGGTCCGCAAGGATTTCAATCTCACGATCATTGACGTGCACGGCGTGAGCCACGATCGTGGTCTCGTTCAGGATACCATGCTTCGCCAGGCGGTCGACCACGCGCATCCCGCTCTTAGCTTGACTGTCGTCCTCGTCGGCCTCATGCTCTGCCACGTGAATGTGGAAGCCGGTTCCGGCGGGCGCGCGCTCGGCGCAGGCCGATAACGTGTCGTCCGACAACGTCAG
>JAZGCZ010000042.1:0-3419 GCA_036477195.1 Anaerolineales bacterium
TCGTCGTCCAGGAGCCCTATCGGGACCGTGAGCAGCGCAAGCGCTTGCAGGCGGACCTCGCGGCCGCCAGCCTACCTGCATAAGGGGAATGACCGCTTCGGGTCACGTTCGGTCCTGCGGCACCGCCATCCTGAGAGTCCGGAGCTGGAGGTACAGCCGACGAAAATCCAAAAAAGCGGAAGTTCGGTCGCGAATGTCGGCTCCCGGGTGTAGTTCGAGCGTAGCCGAGTGGTGGCCTGAACCGCCGTTGTTAGCCAAACTCGGACATTCGCGACTCTCCGAACGATGCCGCATTGTGGAGCATCGCGATGCCGGGGGTGAGAACCGTCCACAGCATCAAGAGCGGGAATACCACCCCCCTCGCGCGGGCCTTTTTCTTGTCTGCACCCGCTCAAATCTAGGGAGCGGGTTTCAGTAACTCGTGATACATAAACCCGGTGACGCTTACTTTGTACCAGGTTTGATTTGCGTTCCTTCGGAACACCGACAAAGGAACCCCCGGTCTCACCACGCCCAGTTCAGCGGTTTCCGTGCTCGATCCGGCTCTGAGCTTCGCACCCGCTGTAGTGACGTATTTTTCGGGAATTTCATCCAAGAGGACCCGGTATTCCTTGGTCCTAAAACGGAAATCTTCCAATTCCACTTTCGCACCGGCGACGCTCGTGTTGAGGGAAGCAAGCTTCATGCGGCGGGCATGGAGTTGCTTCGTAACTTCCTCAAGGTTGGCGATGGCGTCTTGGTATTTGCCATACATCTCTTCAGCCGCCTGGAATTTTTCGAGCAGTATGAGATCGGTTTGGGCCGTGGCGAGCTTATTCTCGATGTCATCGGCTCGTTGCATCTGAATGAACCCGAAGGTCCAGCCACCTGCCGTTACGCCGATGGCAAGCACAAGGAATATCCATCTCATGGGTCAAGCCTGCACAAAATTATGTTCCCCGAACACCATACCAAACTGCCGCCGATTAGCTAAGCTATCTCTTAGACAAACCAAACTAGATGCTTCAAAATGAGACGAAAAATAGGTAGGATCGCTAGCCACCGAGCGAGCGGCGCAACGCAGGGAGGTTTTTTGCCATGACGCAGGTGACCGAGGTTAAACGGAAGTGGCGCGAGGCAGCTAGGCTCATAGACGATGCGCGGATTCCGTGGGACAAAATCAGAGATCTCTCCGGCCAAGCATCGAGCCTTGGGCTGGAGTTGATGGAGACCCCTTCGGCAGGGCTGTCCGATCTGGCGATCAAGATTCAGTGGTTAGCTGAACAGGATCTCGACATCGAGACATCGAAGCGGGCGCTACGTTGGATCTTGGGGGATATACAGCGCCTACAAAGGCAGTAGTAACACCTGTTGATGGATCTACGCGATTTGGAAGCTGATACTGTGGGCGGTGGAGGAGCTACAGGGGACGGTGCCTAAATCAAGCGAGGCGGTTCACTGATAGGGTGCTGCCAGCGTGGCACCGAAAGGCACCGCTCCGGCGGGGCTTTCACATAACTGTCTTTGCAAAGCCGCTGGCAAGAGGTCAAGGAGCGGTCTTAAGGAAAAATTAACCAGTGCGGTCTACACGGACTCCCCTCACCGACGACTGAATACACAGAAGACCGGCCCCGTCCTCGTGGCGGGGCTTTTCTTTGGCCGTAATATTCCCAACTAGGCGACTAAAAGTGCTTTCGGGATAATGCTTTTGTCCCGTCCGCTCCGCGATGCGGACAAGTAGGACGGCCCCGCGTTGAGTGACCCCCAAGTCCGCGCGCGGGGCCTCCTATTCCCCCGGCGTATGAATTGCACGACCGGCCCCGCGTCGTCGGGGCTTTTCTCGGGTACTCAGCCTGTTTTGGACCGATGATGCGGTTTGTGGCTGATTAACGGCGATTTAAGCGTTTTTAGACAGAGTCCCATCGGTTTCTAACGGATGGGCCTCAGATGACTGAAGACAAGCTGTTAACTCCGCCGCAGGTCGCCCAACGCCTACAAGTCAACGAGCGCACGGTGACCCAGTGGCTGCGCCGTGGCCTCCTGCGCGGCTTCAAGATCGGGAAGGAGTGGCGCGTCTCGTCGCGCGACCTCGAGGCCTTCCTGGAACAGAGCGCCAACGTTCCCACGGCCGCCGACCGCACCTAAACCTTTATGTGAGCTACAATGCACAGCCTAAGCATTATCCAGGGAATCGGCATCGCGGTGGAGAATCGCCTGTGCCGCGCCGGGATCAAATCGTGTAACCAGCTGGCTGACACCTCACCTCAGGAAATCCGCGAGATATTAGGCTATCTGGCGCAAGGCTCGGACGTGGAGTGTTGGATTGCGCGAGCACAAGAATTCGTACGCGAGTACAGCCTTTGAGTACCTCGGCTAAAATTGTCCCCATGATGAATCATTCATGACCTCAGTGATTCCGCTGGAGCTTGTCCTGATCTCGGTTGTGACGTTCGTGGCGGTTCTGGTCTTTGCACGAATTCACAACCATTTTGAGCTGCCCAAGTCGGGGGCGGAATTCGACGGGTCATTTTTCAATATTTCCGAACCCAATCGTCGGAACCAGAGTGCGACTTCTCCTACTGCCTACGTCAACCGTTCTAGCGCGAGAGGGATTCGTTGATCCGGCTTTTTAAGGCGTGCGAGGCGCGGAATAAGAGCACGCGCCGCGGCAGGATGGGAACTTCTTCACCGGTCTTCGGGTTGCGCCCGATGCGCTCGCCCTTTTGGCGAACTACGAAATTGCCGAACGAAGACAGTTTGACGGTCTCGCCACCGACCAGTGCATCAGAAATCTCATCGAGGACCGAGTCGACCAGCTTGGCCGACTCGCTGCGCGAGAGGCCGACCTCCTGATACACAGCCTCGCTCAAGTCCGCGCGGGTTACTGTACGAGCAGCCAAGATGCTCTCCCATCAGTGCCTGTCCATAGGAAACGTACTGCATTGCTTGGCACATTCCAACGGAGGCTTAGGTTCGGGAATCACTGGAATTTGGTTTATGCCGGTTTGCTAATCCAACCTGAAATGTCCGCTCTGGGTGTGCGCCGTGGTAAGGCGGCGTTTTCCAGTGGGTGCAGGCCCCACCCGGCCACCGCTCCAGCCGGAGGCAACCGGAGCAGTCATGAAGGTGACGAAATGGCTGAAGCATTCGGTATAGCGCGTCATGAATTGGTGGGCCTCGACTTCCGTTGTGGGTCACAAGCGGTCTTTCTGATGATCGGCAGGAATGTCGGCTAAGCGGGGTACATCGGACATAAATCGGCGGAAAGCCGACATCGCCGTCGGATGTCGCTTGTCGGGGGATAAGCAGACATCAATCTCGAACGCCGGAACTTCCGGGTTTAGCCAGGAGCCGACATTCAACGGGCTCGCACCGCGCATAGATTCTTCCTTTTCCATATGCTAATCTCTGGGCTTAGGGAGGGACGCCAGTGGAGCGCC
>JAZGCZ010000043.1:0-3764 GCA_036477195.1 Anaerolineales bacterium
GAGAGTGGATGGGGTGTGAATTAGCGGGTGGCGTCAATCGCCTTTAGCTCAAAGTAGGCCTCGATCACCTGCTTGACAATCGGTCCTGCGGTAACTGCGCCCTCACCGCCGTTATAAACGAAGGCAATCACCGCAATCTCCGGGTTCTCAAAGGGTGCAAAGGCGGTATACCAGGAATGAGTGGGCCAATTGCCAGGGACGCAGAGGTTTCTCTTGAATGCGGTTCCGTCGCAGAACTCGCCCGTTCCCGTTTTTCCACCAGAGGAGATCCCGTCGAGAACTGCGTATTGGTTTGCAGTGCCCTCCTCGTCGTCGACGACAAGTCGCATGCCTTCGCGAGCCAATTCGAGAACGCCCGGGGAGACGGTGATGTCGGGAGACGCGGCATGAGCGGCAATAATACCTGCGCGGAGCTCGGGATCCATGCTTTCGCATCCGGCCGCGATTTCGCTGGCACTATCCATGAGCACGCCATCCGCAATATCCCAGAGCACGCACGGCTCATACCGATGCTGAACATTGCCCTCCCCGTCCAGGACTTCTTGGACCACATGCGGCCACATGACCCGGCCACCATTCGCGATGGTCGATATTGAGGTCAGCACCTGAAGCGGAGTTGCCCCGACAAACCCTTGTCCGACGACAGAGTTGTAGCTATCTCCTGTGGACCAACTTTCGCCAAGATTAAGGCGTTTCCAGTCCTCGTTGGGGATCAGGCCATTCTCTTCGCCCGGTAGATCGATTCCAAGCGGAGAACCATAGCCGAGTGCTCGAGCGTAAACACCCAGCGCATCGATGCCCAGGCCGTCGCCGAGTATTTCGTTTTCAAAGCCCCCACCGATCTTGTAAAAATAGACATTGCAGGACCACGCAATTCCGTGGATGAAATCCACATTGCCATGCCCATCTTCTTTCCAACACACGAATTCCTTGGCTTGTCCAGGATCGTTGGGAAAGTACGCGTTCTGGATTGTGATCTGGCCGGAGTCAAAAAGGGTCCGATTTGGATCGATGACGCCCTCATTTAGGGCGCCTACCGCAGTCACCATCTTAAATGACGATCCTGGTGGAAATTCCGAAGAGATCGCGTGATTGATCAGTGGTTTGCTGGCGTCCGCCACGAGCTGTCGGAAGTAATACTCCGGGATGACACGGGCCAGCCGATTGTTTTCGTAGGTAGGGATGGTGGACATTGCCAGGATCTCGCCGGTCTGTGGGTTCATGGCGATCACCACCCCAATCGTGGTCCGCACGTCCCCTGCTAATCGATTGAGAAATTCCATCCGATTTTCGAGCGCGGAGGCAGCAATCGACTGAAGCCGCGTGTCGATAGTCAGCTTCAAATTGTTGCCGGCAACCGCTGGATTGCCCGGGCCAACTTCGGCCAGCAGCGACCCGGCCACGTCTTTCTCAACCAGCTTCAACCCGTTCTGGCCTGCCAGGATCTCTTGGTAGATCAACTCTATCCCGCCGTAGCCCACCTTGTCCCGATCTGCAACAAAGCCCAGGCCTTCCCAAAAGTCGACCTGCGCGGCGGGGATCGGCCCTAAGTAACCAATGACGGCTGCGGTCAGCTCGCCAGTGGGATATTCGCGTACGGGCACGGCATCGACGCTGACGCCCGGCAAATCGATCTGCTGTTGGCGCAACACTCGTGCCGTGGTTTCATCGATATCGCACGCTACGGGCCATGCATCGAAGGGTCGGTTGGTAGCACCTTCCTCAACAAGCTGTCTGATTCCACGGCCGCCGATACATGGAGCTGCGGGTGGTCCTGGCTGGTCCAGCGGCACGCCAGTTAGTTCGGCCAACTTTACAAGGATCGCTTCAATCTCGGCTTCCGAATCTGGTAGGAGCGCAGGTGTCACATATACATTGAAGGAAGGCAAGTTCCGCACAAGGAGCGAACCGTTTGAGTCGTAAACCACGCCTCGCGGAGCTGCGATACTCACCCGGTCGAAGCGGTTATCGTCCGCTAGCGTGGAATAAAAGTCGCCTTGCACGAGCTGCAAATAGAAGAGGCGGGCCGTAAATACGGTCAGCAGGATTCCCATAGCAACCAGGGTCGCGCGCATTCTCCATGAATGGATCATGCCGTTACCCGAGGCGGATGCAGCACACCGTGCAAACTTTCTCCAATCTGAACGGTTGGGAGTGCCAGAATTAGATTTACGAACAGACTGGGAAGAACAATCCGACTCAGGGCCTGCTGCAAATCGACCGGCTGGCCGATTGTAACCAGAGCAAATATGATAACTGCGTAAAAGACCACCGAGCTCACCAGGACTGCCGCTAATTGCATGATGGGGTTTATTCCCCAAAACTGTCCTTCTGAGTAGGAAACAATCGCGGCAACCATTACCAGCGCCGCCGAACTTACGCCAAGGGGCACGGTCGAGAAGGCATCCAGGAACAGGCCGCCGGCAAACCCCAAGATCATTGCTTCATGACCCTTCCCAGTCAACGCCCAAGCCACAATGGCGAGCAGTACCAAATCAGGACGCCCTTCAAGCAAACGAAGGTGACTCACAAGACTGGTCTGGAGCACGGCCAGTAATGCAATGAAAGGAATCCCAATCACGTAGGTCATGGAAGGATCTCGAGCAGCTGGAAATTCGTTACTAGCAGTACTATCTCCAGATCGTCGAAGTTGACCGTAGGCTGGATCACCGCACGCTGGAAAAGCTCAAAGTCTCTTCGACGGACACTAATCACATGACCCACGGGAATATCTGCGGGGAATGTTCCGCCAAGTCCGGATGTGAGCACCAGCTCGCCAGGCTCAACCGTCGCGTTCTGATCGATCAATTCCACCCATAGCTCACCATTGGGTTGGGCTGCGAGCAGCCCGTCTGCTCTCGATCCCTGCAGCTGCACATTGACCGCCGAGGCCGGATCTGTGATCAGCTGCACTCGGGAGGTGCCAGCAGTGACTTCGATGACTCGGCCCACCAGCCCTTCGTCCGTTAGGACCGGCATTCCGTACAGGACGCCTCGATCTGACCCGGCTCCAATGTTGATGGAGCGGACAAAGGGGCTGGGATCCAGCCCGATGACATTGGTCGACAGATAGCGGCTTTCTGGACGTGTTCGGGCGTAATTGAGCAGTGCACTTAGGACTTCCGCCTCTGCTGCCCGCTCCTGCAGCGAGATAATCTGATCTCGAAGCCGCGCGTTTTCTCCCTCGAGCTCACCGATCCGGGTCTGCAGCGCGGCCACGTCACGTGGGGAGTTGACCAGGTCGCGGATGGTGAAATAACGTTGTGACACCCAATCCTGCGCGCCGGTCAGCGGCGGGAGGATCACGTCCTGGGCCGGTCCGAGATATCCGCCAATGTTTAAGATAAAGACCGCGCCCGCAAGCAGCACTAGAGCGCTTGCCAATAAAGCTTTGGATGAGAATTGGGACAGCATCGCAGGGAAGCCGGTGGATCAGGCGGGGGTTCGCTCCGTACTGACGAGGAACTGCCGATTCACATCGAGGTTATCCAAAATGATGCCCGCGCCTCTGGCAACACAGGTCATTGGATCTTCGGCGACCCAAACGCGCATGTTCAGCTCATCACTGATCCGCTCGTCGAGACCTCTGAGCAGGGCGCCGCCTCCAGCCAGACAGACGCCGACTTCCATCAGGTCCGCAATAATCTCGGGTGGGGTTTCGTCAATGGCGTCGCGCAAGGTCTCGATGATCACCTTGACCGAGCCGGAGAGTGCCTCCCGTATCTCAATGGACGAGACTTCGACCGCGTCCGGTAGTCCGCTGA